>VEPB01000226.1 GCA_012026715.1 Methylococcaceae bacterium
CGGCGTCCGCTGGACGACGCCAAGCAATTGCTGGCGGAGGCAGGCTACCCCGGAGGGGTCGAGGCCGCCACCGGCAAGCCCCTGGTGCTCAACCTGGACGTTACGGCCACCGGCCCCGACGACAAGTCGCGCCTCAACTGGTACCGCAAGCAGTTCGCCAAGCTGGGTATCCAGCTGGTGCTGCGCACCACCGACTACAACCAGTTTCAGCAGAAGATGTCGGCGGGCAATGCCCAGATCTTCCTGTGGGGCTGGAATGCCGATTACCCCGATCCGGAGAACTTTTTTTTCCTGCTTTACGGACCCAATGCCAAGGTCGGACAAGGCGGGGAGAATGCCTCGAATTACAAGAACGAGCGGTTCGACCGCTTGTTCGAGCAGATGCGCAACCTGGACGATGGCCCCGCGCGGCTGGATCTGATCCGCCAGATGCAGGAGATCGTCCGTCACGATGCGCCTTGGGTGTTCGGCTTCCATCCCAAGGGGTTCAGTCTCTATCACGCCTGGTATCGCAACCTGGAGCCCAACCTGATGGCCAACAACGAGATCAAGTACCAGCGCATCGATACCGCCGAACGGCTGCGCCGGCGGGCCGAGTGGAACCGGCCGATCTGGTGGCCGCTGTGGTTGCTGGGTGGAATGAGTGCATTGGCGGTGGCGCCGGCCGTGGCGGGCTATCGGCGCCGGCAGCGGGAGAAGGCGCTGTGACCAGGTTGCGCTTCGTAGGATGGGCAGGACCTGGCCTGCCCACCGAAAGACGGTGGGCAAACCAAGCGATGTTTACCCACCCTACGGCTGAAACGATTGGGAGCATGGCATGACCCAGTACCTCATCCGCCGCATCCTCTACGCCATTCCCCTGCTGATGGGCGTCAACGTCATCACCTTCGTGCTGTTCTTCATCGTCAACACGCCGGACGACATGGCGCGGATGAACCTGGGGCAGAAGCGGGTGACGCCGGAGGCCATCGAGAAATGGAAGCACGAACGGGGATATGACCTGCCGCTGTTGGTGAACGAAACAGCCGAGGGGGTCACCCAGTTCACCGAGACCATCTTTTTCAAAAAGTCGATAGGGCTGTTTGCCCTTCAATTTGGCCGCTCAGACGCCGGCGAGGATATCGGTGCCGATATCTCCCAGCGCATGTGGCCGTCGCTGGCCATCGCAGTGCCGTCGCTGCTGGTGGGTCTGGCGGTGGATATCAGCATCGCCCTGCTGGTGGTGCTGTTCCGGCGCAGCTACCTGGAATTGTGGGGGCTGGTGGCCTGTGTCGCGCTGATGTCCATCTCCTCGCTGTTCTACATCATCGGAGGCCAATACCTGGTGGGCAAACTGCTCCAGCTCGCCCCGATATCGGGCTATGACACGGGCGCCGGCGCGTTCAAGTTCCTGGTGCTGCCGGTCGTGATCGGGATTGTCTCCGGGATCGGTTCCGGGGTGCGCTGGTACCGAACCCTGTTTCTGGAAGAGGTGGAGAAGGACTATGTCCGCACCGCCCGCTCCAAAGGCTTGGGGGAAACCTATGTGCTGTTCACCCACGTGCTCAAGAACGCCATGATCCCCATCCTGACCGGCGTGGTGGTGGTGCTGCCGCTGCTGTTCACCGGTAGCCTCATCACCGAATCCTTTTTCGCCATACCAGGGTTGGGCAGCTACACCATCGATGCCATCAACCGTCAGGATTTCGCCATCGTGCGGACCATGGTTTTCCTCGGTTCGGCGCTCTATATCTTCGGTCTGCTGCTCACCGATCTGTCCTATACCCTGGTCGATCCCAGGGTGCGGTTGGAGTGAGCCATGGGCGGCTTGACCCTGTTCTGGACCGACGGCCTGTTTTTCGCCTTGCTGCTGGCGATGGGGCTGGGCATTTGGCGAATGTCGCGGCGCGAGCACTTCCGCCGGCCCTGGCGCAGCGTCAGCGGCAGCCGCAGCGCGGTGATTTCCGCCACCGTGCTGGCGGCGTACTTGCTGATCGGCGTGCTGGATTCCATCCATTTCTATCCGGCGGCGGACCAGACCGCCAACGGCCAGTTCAAGACCGAGGCCGTGAGCCTGTTGGACTGGTGGGCGGCGCCCCTGCGCACCCGGGTCGAGAAGACCTACTCCGCGCCCCTGGCGGTTCAAGGCTATGCCCGCGAATTGATCACCGGTGCCGACGGCAGTCAGCGTTGGGATTTTCCGCGGCTGCAGCATGGCGGCGTCCATTTGCAGGACCCGGCGCGGGATTGGCTCGGCGATGTGTCGCTGACCGCGGTGCTGGGACTGGTGAAAGGCATCGTATTCTGGATGGTGCTGGTGGCGGTTGCGGCGTTCTTGCAAGCGCGCCGTTTGCGGGTGTCCTGGAGGGACGGACTGGCCGCCTTGGGCGGGCAGCCGGAGCAGCAGGCCTGGCGCTGGATACTCTCGACCATGCTGGTCATCGTGCTGCTGGGCTGGACCTTGGCCGAACTGGGGCTGAAATACCATGTGTTCGGCACCGACAAGGTGGGCGAGGACGTGTTGCTCCAAAGCCTCAAGAGCATCCGTACCGGCTTGCTGATCGGCACTCTCACCACCTTCGTGACCCTGCCGCTGGCGATGCTGCTGGGTATTTCGGCCGGCTACTTCCGCGGCTGGGTCGATGACCTGATTCAGTATCTCTATACCACGCTCAATTCCATCCCTGGCGTACTGCTGATTGCGGCCTCCATGCTGCTGATGCAGGCCTACATCGCTCGCCACGAGAGCGACTTCGCCAGCCTGGCGCTGCGCGCCGACTTCCGCCTGTTGTTTCTCTGTCTGATCCTGGGACTGACCAGCTGGACCAGCCTGTGCCGGTTGCTGCGGGCGGAGACCCTGAAACTGCGGGAGATGGAATACGTGCAGGCGGCGCGGGCTCTAGGTGTCTGGCAGGGAACGATCCTGCTGCGCCACATCGTCCCCAATGTGTTCCACCTGGTGCTGATCTCGGTGGCGCTGGACTTC
>VEPB01000210.1 GCA_012026715.1 Methylococcaceae bacterium
CCCCCCGGCGGGGCCGAGCCCAGCGCGGCGCCGATCTGCGCTACAACCTGGACCTCACCCTCGAAGATGCGGTGGCCGGCACCGAAACCAAGATCCGGGTGCCCACCTATGTAACCTGCACCGACTGCGGCGGCAGCGGCGCCAAGAAGGGATCGTCGCCGGTCACTTGCGGCACCTGCCACGGCCAGGGGGCCATCCGCATGCAGCAGGGATTTTTCGCGGTGCAGCAGACCTGTCCCGCTTGCCGCGGCACCGGCCAGCAGATCAAGGATCCCTGCCGGAGTTGCCATGGCGAGGGCCGGGTACAAGACACCAAGGTGCTGTCGGTGAAGATTCCACCCGGGGTCGATGTCGGCGACCGCATCCGGCTGGCGGGCGAGGGCGAGGCCGGGGAGGGCGGCGGCCCGGCCGGCGACCTTTACGTGCAGATCAACGTCAAGGAACACCCCATCTTCACCCGCGATGGCGCCAATCTCTACTGCGAGGTGCCCATCGGCTTCCCCACCGCCTGCCTGGGCGGCGATCTGGAGGTGCCGACCCTGGACGGCAAGGTGGTGCTGAAGATTCCCCCCGAGACTCAGACCGGCCGATTGTTCCGACTGAAGAGCAAGGGCGTCAAGCCGGTGCGCGGCGGCGCCATCGGCGACCTGCTGTGCCGGGTGCGGGTGGAAACTCCGGTGCACCTGACCAAGGAACAGGAAGACATCATCCGCAAGCTGGACGAATCCCTGTCCGGCGGCGGCAGCACCCACAGTCCCCAGGCCCACGGCTGGCTGGATGGGGTCAAGCAGTTCTTCGACAAACTGGGGCTTTGAGTTCCCGCCCGAATGTTCCGGGGTTCTGACCGCAAAGCGCGAGGCGGATACCCGTCATCGTGGGATGATCAGCAAACCGCCGGAATCCTCGGCGGTTTTCCCACGGCTCACAGGCTGACCCGCGCAAGCCGTTCCAGCAGTTCCTCCTCCGTCAGAGGTTGGCTGAACAGATAGCCCTGAAAGTAACTGCAGCCTTTTTCGTGCAGGAAGCGGTACTGGGCGGCAGTCTCCACCCCTTCCGCCACCACCGGAATGCCGAGGCTCGAACACAGCCCGATAATCGTCCGTACGATCCCGGCATTGCCGATATTGTCCGGCAACTCCCGGATGCACGATTCATCGATCTTGATCTGATCGAGGGGCAGGCGCTGCAGGTAGGACAAGGACGAATAGCCGGTTCCGAAATCGTCCATGGCGAAGCGAACGCCCAAAGCCTTGAGCAGGCCCATCTTGGTGATGGTGTCGTCGACGTTTTCCAGGATCAGGCCTTCGGTCAGTTCCAGGATGAGCCGGTTGGGATCGACCGCGGATTCCGCCAGCAGGCGTCGCAACCCGGTGACAAAATCGGGTTGCCGAAACTGGCGGCTGCTCAGGTTGACCGCCAGGGAGAGCCCGCGGGCTTCCGGCAACAGGGCCCAGGCTGCCAGGCGGCTGCAGGCAGCGGTCAGCACCCACAAGCCGACGGAGGCGACCTGTCCGGTTTCCTCCGCCAGCGGCATGAAGTCCCCGGGGGCGATGGCGCCGCGTTCCGGGTGGTTCCAGCGGATCAGCGCCTCCACGCCCACCGGGCGGTTGTCGGCGTCCACCTGGAGTTGGAACAACAGGTGCAGCTGATTCAGGTCGGTGGCCTTGCGCAGGTCGTCGGCCAGGGCGGTGCGCTTGGCCAGGCTCTCCTGCATGGCCGGGTCGAAAAAGCGGATGGCGTTGCGTCCCGCCGACTTGGCCTGATACATGGCCAGGTCGGCCCGTTTGAGGTAGTCGTCGGATCGACCCTCCTGGTCATGGAACAGCGTGATGCCGATGCTGGAGGTGCATTGATGCTCGATGGTTCGGGGGCCGGCGGAGCCGGCGGCGGCTTCGAGATAGTAAGGCTGGGCCAGAGCCGAGCGGATCTTCTCGGCAACCGTTTCGGCTTGGACTGCCGCATGGCCGGCGTTTTCGTCCAGGTCTTCCATCATCACCAGGAATTCGTCTCCGCCCAGGCGCGCCACCGTGTCTTTGGCGCGCACACAGTGTTGTAGCCGCCGGCCCACTTCCAGCAGCAGCAGATCTCCCACGTGATGGCTCTGGGTATCGTTGAGGATCTTGAAATTATCCAGGTCCAGGAACATCAAGGCGCCATGGCGGCGGCTGCGTACCGACGCGACCAGGGCCTGGTCCAGTCTGTCGATGAGCAGGCGCCGATTGGGCAGCCGGGTCAGCGGGTCGTAGAAAGCCAGCAGGCGGATCTGCTCTTCGGCGTGCTTGTACGCGGTGATATCGGAGAACGAAGTGACGTGGTGGGTGACGGTTCCGTCGTTGGCGACGACCGCCGTGATGGTTTGCCATTGGGGATAGACTTCGCCGTTCTTCCGGCGCTGCCAGATTTCACCTCGCCAATAGCCGCGCTCTCCAATGGCGGCATCGATGGCCTGGTAGTAGGCGGCGTCGTGGCGGTCGGAACGAAACAGCAGGGGTGTTTGCCCCAAGAGCTCGCCTTCGCTGTAGCCGGTGATTTCCGAGGCGGCGGGATTTGCGCGCACGATGGTGTGGGCAGCGTCCGTGACCAGAATCCCGTCCTGGGTTTCGAAAGCCGTGGCGGCGATCCGCAACTCCTGTTCAGTGCGGCAATGGTCCACCGCCAACGCGGCGAGCCGCGCGTAGTCCTCCAACTGGGCCAGCTCGGCGGCTCGTGGGATTTTCTGGGGCTGGCGGTGGAGCAATAACAGACTGCCCACCACCCGCGCCCGGTGGTCCAGAATGGGTTCGATCCAGATCGACCGCAACCCGGTCTTCCGGGCTGTGCTGCGATGGGGTTGCCACCAGGGCAGGTGCAGTACGTCCGGGATGATGGAGCGGGTTGCCAATGGCGTGACGGTTTCCGCGGTGTCGACGTCTTGAGCCAGCTTGAAATAACAGCCCGGCGGTGGCCGGCTGGCGGCGTAGGCCATATATCGGCCGTTCTCGTCATGGATCAGGATGCAGCATTGGGCGTCGGAATGGCGTTGCTCAACTTGTCGGCAGAAATCCTTGAAAATGTCCGGTAGCGGCAATCCCCGTGAGATACGGTCCAGCACCTCGCTGCGCAAGCTCAGATCGGCGGTTCGCTCGGCCACCCGGGCTTCCAGGTTCCCGCTGGTTTGACGCAGACTCTGTTCGAGGCCGGCGGCGTCTTGGAGGGCGGCGCGAAGTTTGCGGTTGAGCCGCATCAGATAGTCCACCAGCAGTGCCACGGTCAGCAACGACAGACTGCCGAGGAGCGCCTCGACGGAATGCTCGCGGCAGAAAGCGGCAACCTCGAACAGCGGCCAGGAGGCTGTTGTGACTGGCTGAGGAATCAGGTCCATCGCTGGGGAAATCGATCGCGGCTAGGTTTGCCGGGACGCCGAAATCTGGGTCAGGGTGAAGGGTAAACGGCCTTGTCATTGTCAAAAGACCGTCGAGTTTAACCCACAGATTTGTCCAGGTTGCCCTATCGGCGGTTGTTTGATCCGGGGCGGAACGTCTTTCGCTGTCGAGGTCGGTTCTCTCGACAGCGGAATTGCCCGCGACCGGATCGCTCAAGTATAGCTGGGGGCGGCCGGTGGGAGGTCCGTTTTTTGCCGGTGTGTTGGTGCTAGGACGCTGCGGGAACGGCTGCTGTCACACGCCTTTGAGCCTTGAAGCCCTTGCCGATTCAGGTGGTTGCGCGATTGGAGGCGGTGCTGCTCGGAAGCTGATGGGCGGCTGTCTGGAGCTTGCTTCCGACTCCGGTAATCAGGCAAATCCGGCTTGGGTTCCGTTTCCGGCGACGCTGTCGTGGCGGTGGAGCCCAAATTGCGCGGCTAATGCGTTCCGTGTGTTTCCGCCACGTCCATGACCACGATGCTGATGTCGTCGTTGAAGGGCTGGCCGTTGCAGAATTGCTGGAGGTCCGCGAGGATGGTGGTTATGGTCTGTTCGGGTGGCTGGTGTCGGGTGGTCTGGAGGAGTTCGCAGAGGCGTCCGATGCCGTAGAAATCCCCAGACGGATTCTGGGCATCGGTGGCGCCGTCGGTATAGAGCAAAACGCGGTCGCCCAACTCCAATTGAAGAGACTCCTCGGCAAACGGAATCTGCCGCTTGACCCCGAGGATCATGCCCTCGGCGTCGAGCGGTTGGCATTGTTCGGCCCGGCTGGACAGCAGCAATGGACAGTTGTGGCCAGCGTTGCCGTAGTGCAGGAGGCGCTGGTCCGGAAAGTAGCGTAAATAGAACATGCTGATGAAGAGGTCCGCGCCGCTGAGGTCGTCGTGCAGAACCTCATTGAGGGTATGGAGGATTCCGGCCACGCCGTGGCCTAGCCGGCCGGCGCAGGTCAGCCGCATTTCCGCCTGCAGGGCGCTGCGGGCTTCCGCCATGATCAGGGCGGCGCCGACGCTGTGGCCCGAGACGTCAGCGATCACCACGTCCAGGGCATCGCCCGACAAAAAATAATCGTAATAATCGCCCCCCACATGGGCCGCCGGCAGACAGGCGCCCGCCACCCGCACACCATCGATTCGCAGCGGCGCCTTGGGCAGCAGCGACAGCTGAATCTGTTTGGCGATTTCCAATTCGTGGCGTTCCTCGGCGGCGCGGCGCAATTCGGTGACATCGCTTTGCACCCCGATGTAATGGGTGACCTTGCCGGCGTCGTCGTGCACCGGCGAGATGACCAAGTCGTTCCAGAACGGGGTGCCGTCCTTGCGGTAGTTCTTGAGGATCACCTCGCAGCCGCGGCCGTCCTGAATGGCCGCAGTGATGTCCTTGACCGAACCCGGATCGGTGTCCGGCCCCTGCAGGATGCTCATGCTGCGGCCCAGCAATTCGTCCTTGGTATAGCCGGTCAGCCGGCTGAGGGCGGCGTTCACGTAGATGTTGGGATTGTCGGGCAGGCGGGCGTCGGTGATGTCGATGCCGACGCTGGCGGCCTCGATGGCGCGGTCGCGCAGCTTGAGCGCGTCCTCGTAGTGCTTGCGGGCCGTCACGTCGCTGTCGACCCCGCGCCACTTGATGACCCGGCCGTCCCGGTCGAACAGCGGGGAGCCGGTGGATTCGGTGTAGACCTCGTGGCCGTCGCGGTGACGATAGCGGTTGATCAGGCGCCGAAAACTCTTGTGGGCGGCATTGTCGGTGATCAGTTCCGCCCACATGGCCTGGTCTTCCGGCGTCATCAGTTCGCAGTAGTGCTTGCCGATGAGCTCGTCGGGCCGGTAGCCGAGGATGCCGAACACGGCATTGCTGGAATAGGTGTAGCGTCCTTCCGGATCCTGTTCCCACAGCCACTCGCCGGTCATTTGAGCCACTTGCTGGAAGCGTTCCTCGCTTTCCAGCAGGGCCTGCTTGGCCCGCTTCTGCTCGGTGATGTCCTGCTGGGTGGCGAGGATGTGCGTCACCTGTCCATCCTTGTCCCGCAGCGGCGAAAGGGTTTGCAGCGCCCAATAGCAATCGCCGCGCTTGTTGCGGCATTCCAGCTCCTCCTGGCGGCCTCCGTTGTGGCGCAGCACGTCCAGCTGCTGCTGCAGCCGGGCTTGGGACGAGCGTGAGGTTTGCAGCAGAGACAGCGGCTTGCCGAGGGCCTCGTCGGCGGCATAGCCGGTGAGCCGGGTGAAGCCGGGGTTGACGTATTCCAGCACGCCGCTGATGCTGGCAATCATCACCGCGGCCGGACTTTGTTCCACCGCGCCGGTCAGCAGCTTCAGCCGTTCTTGGGTCTGATTCAGCCGGGTCAGATCGTGCAGCACAGCGACGAACAGCCGGCGCTCGCCCATGCGGGCATCGCCGATGGACAGGTAGATGGGCACCAGGCTGCCATCCTTGCGCTTGGCGTTCACTTCGCGGCCGATGCCGATGATCTTCCTGACGCCGGTTTCCAGATAATTCCTCAGGTACCCGTCGTGGGCCTCATGGTCGGGGGAGGGCATCAGCATCTTGACGTTGCGCCCCATCACCTCTTCGGCGCGGTAGCCGAACATGCGTTCGGCCGCCTGGTTATAGAGCTGGATGCGGCCCTTTTCATCGGCCGCGATTACCGCGTCCACCATGGTGTCCAGAATCACGTCCAGCTTGATCTCGTTGTCGCGCTCCAACGCTTCGCAACTGGGCGGCTCCGGCGGTTCCCGGAATCGCAGCAGGGCTCCGATGGGCACGCCGTCTTCTTCCATCGCGACCAGCCCGAAATTGACCGCCACCGCGACCCCGTCGCTGCGCCGAAAGACCGCTTCCCCCTCCATGGGCTCGGTGGGGTGGGCGGCCAGGCTCTGGAGGGCGCCTGCCAGGGTCGCGGGGGCAAAGGTTTCACCAGCAGCTTGGCCCGGCAGTTCGTCCGGCAGGCGCTTTAGCAACCGCAGCGCAGCCACGTTGGCAGCGGTTACACGGCCTTCCAGGTCCAGCAGGCAGACGCCTTCGTCGAGGGCGTCCAGCAGATTTTGCAGGCCGTGCGACCGGTATTCCACAGCCGATTACCAGGGGGCGACACCGAACCAGCGAAGATGGAAATGCATCACCGCGCCATAGGCGATCAGCGCCAGCAACGGTTGCCACCAACGGAACTCGGACCAAACCAAGTGGTTGCGGCCGCGCCGGATGGCGCCGAAGGGGATTGCCGAGGTCATCCCGGCGAAGCGATCCCATTGCTTGCCGAACAGTTTGCGGCGTTTCTTGTCGATCGATGCCATGCCCCCCAGCACCAGCGTCAGCAGGGAGCCGAACAGGATGAACGCAGCCACGTCCCCGTTGACGATCAGGTGCGTGGTGGCCCACAGCGCCATGCCCCACAGGAATGGATGGCGGGTGACCCGCAGGATGCCGAGGGCGGGTTGTTCCGCAGCCAGGAAGCGCTCCCCGTCGACGGCGCTGGGGTTCGGAGTGGTCAGTCCCAGTACCGCCAGCAGAAAAGCCACCAGCATCAGCACGGCGGCGACCGGCTTGAACCCATAAAGCTGGCCCCAGGTTTCCACGTAGCCGGCGTAGCGGTAGGCGTGGATCAGCCACACCAGCCCCCCCAGCGACAGCGCGGAGAAGGCGATTCGGTAGCGGGACTCGCCCAGCCGTTCCACCAAGACCTGGCGCAACGCCGTGCCGGCGACGCCGAAGTGCAGGCCGATGAAAAACAGGGCGGCGAGGATCAGTTGGGTCATGGAGTGGTCTCCGGGGGGCTCGGCAGGGAGTGGGGTCAGGCTGGGTTTTCCTTCAGCCGCGGCAGCAGTTCCGCCAGATTACAGGGGCGGGTGCGCGAATCCAACTGATCGCGCAACAACCGGTCCCAGGCGGTGCGGCAGGCCGAGGTCGAGCCGGGCAGGCAGAACACATAGGTGCCATTGGCCACCCCGGCCAGTGCCCGTGACTGGATGGTGGACGTGCCGATTTCCTGGAACGAGACCGCCCGGAACACTTCGCCGAAGCCTTCCAGGGTCTTGTCCAGCAGCACCGATACCGCTTCCGGTGTGCCATCGCGGCCGGTCACGCCGGTGCCGCCGGTGATGAGGACGATCTGGACCGCGGGATCGGCGATCCAGGCCGAAACCACGGCACGGATGCGGTAGATATCGTCGGCGACGATGCGCCGGTCGGCCAGACGGTGACCTTCGGCCTGAAGCCGCTCGGCGAGTGTCCGACCGGACTGGTCGGTCTCCAGGGTGCGGCTGTCGGAAACCGTCAGGACCGCGATGTCGAGGGAAACGGGAAGGGCAGGGTCGGTCATGGGATTCCTGTGGCAGTCGGCGGGGCGCCCGTGCGCATGCCGGCAAAGCTAACCGATCTGCCGCCGCCCGACAATCGTCGCGCGGTCTTGCGCCGCATGTTTCATGGGTGTTTCAATGGTGAAACGGGGTCCGGGGTCGCGTTTCACCCCGGAAACGCCGGCTGCGGGAAACCCGCGCCAAAACCGTTGCCGCCAGGGCAAACAGCGGTTTTATCGGAGCTGGCACGATACATGATATGGAATCAGCAAGTGCTAATGCACGGCGGGCGCCGGCAGCTGTACACCCCGGATCACTTCACCAGGACAGCCATGCGAGGAACTAGCCATGATGCGACTGGATCTGCCTGATCTCCGCCCAAATCGCGGCCTGCGCCGGGAATTGACGATCGTTGTGGTCGTCAAGTTCCTGATACTGGCGCTGCTGTGGTACCTCGTTTTTCGGCACGATCCGGCCACAAGGCGGGCTTCCCCCGTCGATCTGTTCGCCGCATCACAGGTTTCTTCCATGACTAACAACGGAGCAGCGCCATGATTACCGGTGAAGATGTCGTCGACCTCTCCAGGCTGCAGTTCGGCCTGACCGCCCTCTACCACTTCCTGTTCGTGCCGCTCACCCTCGGCATGACCTTTTTGCTGGGGATCATGGAGTCGGTTTACGTGATGACCGGCAAGCAGGTCTACAAGGACATGACCCGGTACTGGGGCAAGCTGTTCGGCATCAACTTCGCCATGGGGGTGACCACCGGCATCACCCTGGAGTTTCAGTTCGGAACCAACTGGGCCTATTACTCCCACTACGTCGGCGACATCTTCGGACCGCTGCTGGCCAGCGAAGGCTGGATGGCCTTCTTCCTGGAATCGACGCTGGTGGGGCTGTTCTTCTTCGGCTGGGATCGCCTCAGCAAGGTCCAGCACCTCACGGTCACCTGGCTGCTGGCTTTCGGCACCAATTTCTCTGCGTTGTGGATTCTGCTGGCCAACGGCTGGATGCAATACCCGGTAGGTTCCGAATTCAATTTCGACACCCTGCGCATGGAGATGACCAGCTTCGCCGACGTCTTCTTCAATCCGGTGGCCCAGGTGAAGTTCGTCCACACCGTGGCGGCGGGCTATGTGACCGGCTCCATGTTCGTCCTGGGGATCAGTTCCTGGTTCCTGCTCCACCAGCGCGACGTCGGTTTCGCCCGGCGTTCCTTTTCCATCGCTTCGGCGTTCGGCTTAGCCTCGGTGCTGTCGGTCATCGTGCTGGGAGACGAAAGCGGCTATACCTCCGGTGAAGTGCAGAAGATCAAGCTGGCCGCCATCGAGGCGGAATGGGAAACCCATCCGGCGCCAGCCGGCTTTACCCTGATCGGTTTCCCCGATCAGGAACGCCAGGAAACCGCGTTTGCCATCAAGCTGCCGTGGGTGCTGGGGCTGATCGCCACCCGCTCCATCGACGAGGATGTCAAAGGCATCAAGGATTTGCGCCAGGAGAGCATTTCCCACATCAAGAGCGGCATGGTGGCTTACGGAGAGCTTCAAAAGATGCGCGAGGGGGATAAATCACCCGCGGTCAAGACCGCTTTCGATCAGCACAAGGCCGATCTCGGCTATGGCTTGCTGTTGAAGAAGTACACCGAAAAGGTGACCGATGCCAGCGAGGCGCAGCTCGCTCAGGCTGGCGACGACACCATTCCGAAGGTCGCGCCGCTGTTCTGGACGTTCCGCATCATGGTCGTATCCGGCTTCACCATGCTGTTTGTGTTCGCCATGGCGCTTTATCACTGCGCCACCCGCACCGCCGACCAGAAACCCTGGCTGCTGAAGCTGGCCGTGTGGAGCATTCCGCTGCCCTGGATTGCCGCCGAGACTGGCTGGTTCGTCGCCGAATACGGCCGCCAGCCCTGGACCATCGCCGGGGTATTGCCGACCCACATGAGCGTGTCCCACCTGAGTTCCGGGCAGCTCTGGTTCAGCATGGGCGGCCTGGTGACGTTCTATACGGTTCTGCTGATCATCGAGCTGTACTTGATGCTGAAGTACATCCGGCTGGGACCTTCGAGCCTGCACACCGGGCGGTATTTTCTGGAAGGAAAGGCGTAGGTTGGGTTAGCGCAGCGTAACCCAACGACCGAACGTCCCTGTTGGGTTAATGCCTGGCGGCCTAACCCAACCTACAGAATCTTTTGGGAGCACGAACATGATCGACTATGAAACTATCCGCGTCATTTGGTGGCTGTTTACCGGCGTGGTCGCCATCGGCTTCACCGTGACCGAAGGCTTCGACTTCGGCATCGGCGCCTTGTTGCCTTTCCTCGGCAAGAGCGACGTGGAGCGCCGCGTCATCCTCAACACCATCGGCCCTAACTGGGAAGGCAACCAAGTCTGGCTGATCCTGCTGGGCGGCGCCTTGTTCGCCGTGTGGCCGCCCTTGTACGCCACACTGTTCTCCGGCCTCTACGTGGCCATGCTGCTGGTGCTGTTCTCCCTGTTCATGCGGCCGACCGGCTTCGACTTTCGCAGCAAGGTGGACGATCCAACCTGGCGCAACGCCTGGGATTGGGCCCTGTTCGCCGGCGGCGCGCTGCCGCCCATCCTGTTGGGGGTGTTGGTGGGGAATCTGGTGCAGGGCCTGCCTTATCGGTTGGATCAGGACCTGAGGACCTTTTACGAAGGCAGCTTCTGGGCGCTGCTCAACCCCTTCGCACTGTTGTGCGGCGTGGTGGGCTTGGCGGGCATGGCCTTCCACGGCGCCATTTACTTGGGCTGGCGGACCGAAGGCGTGATTCACCGCCGCGCTTGCGCCGTGCTGGATCTGTTGGGGCCGGTGTTCCTGGTGGGACTGACGGTGGCCATCCTGTGGACCATCGCCGCATTCGGCCGGCCGGAAATCACCTCCATGGCCGATACGGCGGCACCTTCCAATCCGCTCAACAAGACCGTCACCTTGAACAACAGTTGGTTGGCCCATTTCGCGGCGCACCCCTGGATGTGGGCGGCCCCGGTGGTCGGTGTCGCCGGCATGCTGACGGCATGGTTGACCGGCCGCAAGGGCTCTTCGGGATTGGCCTTCTTGAGCAGTTCCATCGGAATCTCGGGGGTTTTGCTGACCTTGGGATTTGCCCTGTTCCCGTTCCTGCTGATCTCGTCCATCGATCCCCGCTCCAGCTACACCATCTGGGATGCCAGCGCCAGCCATTTCAACCTGCTGCTGTCGTTCTGGATCACCGTGGTGTTCCTGCCCATCGTGCTGCTCTATACCCGCTGGGCCTACAAGGTCATGTGGGGCAAGGTCACCGAGCGGGACATCCTGCAGGACAGTCATACCCTTTACTGAAGAGGAGAACGCATCATGTGGTACTTCACCTGGATCTTGGGCGTCGCCTTCGCCTCCGCTTTCGGCGTCATCAACGCCATGTGGCTGGAATCAGTGTGCGATATCGACGGACACGGGGCGGATCCATCCTGCGAGCCGCCTACCAGCAAGGGGCGATGACCAAGCCCGGCGGCGGCCCGTTCCCGAAGCTTGCCGGTGGCGGGCCGCCGCCTCTTTTTTGCAATGAGTCAGAACTGAGATGAACAAGCCATGACTACCGACCGCATTGTCCGCATCGTCGCCGGTACCTTCGTCCTGCTGTCCCTGAGCCTGGGCGTGGAGGCCAGCCCGCTGTTTCACAGCAGCAACTGGCTGTGGTTCACCGCCTTTGTCGGTGCCAATTTGCTACAGAGCGGATTTACCCAGTTTTGTCCGCTGGAGATCGTCCTGAAAAAACTGGGCGTGCCGGAAGCCTGCCAAAGTCGCGGCTAAGGTTCGCATGCCCCCTGAAAACCACCATCCCCATCCCTAATCGGAGGAAGACAATGGCTAAAATCGTGATCGTCGGCGCCGGTATCGGCGGCATTCCCATGGCATTCGAAATGAAGGAAATGGCTCGTAAGGAGGACGAGGTGATCGTCGTCGCCGACACCCCCACCTTCCATTTCGTCCCCTCCAATCCCTGGGTCGCGGTCAACTGGCGCAAGCCGACCGATATCAAGGTGGAGCTGGCGCCGGTCTTCAAGAAGAAAAAGATCACCTTCATCCAGCAAAAGGTGACCCGCTTCGATCCCGCTAACAACCGCCTGGAACTGGCCGACGGCGGTAGCGTGGACTACGACTATCTCATCATCGCCACCGGTCCCAAGCTGGCCTTCGAAGAGGTTCCGGGACTGGGGCCGCAGGGGCATACCCAGTCGGTCTGCCACGTGGACCACGCCGGCGAGTCCGGCGAGTTCTGGGACGGCTTCGTCAAGGACCCGGGCCCCATCGTCATCGGAGCAGTGCAGGGCGCCTCGTGCTTCGGTCCCGCCTATGAATACCTGTTCATCGCCGAGACCGATTTGCGCAAGCGCAAGATCCGCGACAAGGTGAAGATGACCTATGTCACCTCCGAGCCCTACATCGGCCATTTGGGTTTGGGCGGAGTGGGCGACACCAAGGGGCTGCTCGAAAGTGCCTTGCGCGACAAGCACATCGACTGGATCTGCAATGCCAAGGTGGACAAGATCGAGGCCGGCAAGATGTATGTCACCGAGGTGGACGAGAATGGCCAGGAGAAAAAGAAGCACGAACTCCCGTTCAAGCACAGCATGATGCTGCCGGCCTTCAAGGGCGTGGATGCGTTGACGGGCGTGGAAGGGCTGGTGAATCCCCGCGGGTTCGTCCTGGTGGATGAACATCAGCGCAATCCCACGTACAAGAACGTCTATTCCATCGGCGTGTGCATCGCGATTCCGCCGTTGAGCCAGACCCCGGTTCCGACCGGCACGCCCAAGACCGGATACATGATCGAGTCCATGGTCACGGCCACCGCCCACAATGTTCGTGAACAGCTGGACGGCAAGGACCCGACCCACAAGGCCACCTGGAATGCCCTGTGCCTGGCGGATTTCGGCGATACCGGCGTGGCCTTCCTGGCGATGCCGCAAATTCCGCCGCGCAATGTGCAATGGGCATCCTCCGGAAAGTGGGTGCATCTGGCGAAAATTGCCTACGAAAAATACTTCATGCGGAAGGTGCGCAAGGGGATCAGCGAACCGACCTACGAACGACTGACCTTGAAGGCGATGGGTATCATGCGGTTGAAGAAGCACGGATAACGATCCATAGGGGAGGGGGCATAAACCCGAGACAGGCGCATGGCCGCGGGTTGAAG
>VEPB01000297.1 GCA_012026715.1 Methylococcaceae bacterium
AGTTCTACCAGGAGTCTTTCCAAGGCGCCTGGTCCGAAGTGCCCCGCGGCTTTTATCTGAAAGCCAACTGGCGCTTCTGAATGGCTGCCGGGCAACCATCGGCGCGCCTGCGACCGCCGCTTCGCCAAAACGGCCGTCATCGAAGCGACCGGACCATGTCCCGTTGGGGGCTCATCGGAAATCCGGGCGGGGCGCCCTGTCCGAAGTGCCTGGCGGCGACTACCTTAAAGGGACTTTGGCACTTCCCAAGACTGGCCGCGGCATGTTCGCATCCCCCCGAGTCCCGATCACCGTCCCCACCGCCGCGGCACTCGGTCTCATCGCCTGGTCGGGCTTGCAGCCGATGGCCGCAGACGACTTGCCGCGGGCGCCGGAGTTGCCGGATATGAACCTGGAACAGCTCATGGGCATGGAGATCACCAGTGCCGGCAAGAAGAGCCAGAAGCTGTCCAATACGGCCGCCGCCGTCTACGTCATCACCCAGGAAGAGATTCGCCGCAGCGGCGTGACCAGCATCCCGGAAGCCCTGCGGCTTGCTCCGGGCATCGAAGTGGCGCGCATCGACGCCAACAAGTGGGCGATTACCGCGCGCGGCTTCAACGGCCGTTTCGCCAACAAGCTGCTGGTGCTGATGGACGGCCGCAGCGTCTACACCCCCACCTTCGCCGGCGCCTATTGGGATGTCCAGGACACGGTGCTCGACGACATCGACCGGATCGAGGTGATCCGAGGACCCGGTGCGACCGTGTGGGGCGCCAACGCGGTCAACGGGGTCATCAACATCATCACCAGGTCGGCCGACAAGACCCGGGGCGGCTCCATAGGCTTCGGAGCCGGCAATCAGGAACGCGCCGTCGGTCACGTGCGTTACGGATTCCAGCTGGATGGCAAGACTCAGGGCAGGATCTACTTCAAGGGCTTTGGCCGTGAACGTTTCCACATTGACGACCCGGCCGATCGGGGTGGTTCCGACGCCTGGAACATGCAGCGCGGCGGCTTTCGGCTTGATCGAGACGACAAGTCCGGCGACGTACTGACCCTGCAAGGCGATCTTTATGCGGGAAAACTCAGGGAAATCTGGGGACTCGGCGGACCGCCGCCGACGCCCAGTCACGTCCACGACCGTCCCAATGTCGCCGGCTGGAATCTGCTTGGCCGCTGGAAAAAAGCGTTGCGCGTGGATTCCGACTTCACCCTGCAGTTTTTCTACGATCACACCGAACGTCGGGAAGCTTACCTGGACCAGATCGACGACACCCTGGACCTGGACTTCCAGCACCATTTCGCATGGGGCGAAAGGCAGGACTTCGTCTGGGGGCTGGGCTACCGCTGGATTGGTGACCGTCTCAACGATACCGCGATTTTCCGCTGGAGCGATCGCAGCCGGAACCTGCAACTGTTCAGCGGCTTCCTGCAGGACGAGATCAGCCTGGTTCCCGAACAGCTCAGACTGAGCCTCGGCAGCAAGCTGGAGCACAACGACTTCACCGGTTTCGTGGTGCAGCCCTCGGTGCGGTTGTCGTGGACGCCGTCGTCCCGGCACACCCTGTGGGGCGCGATTTCCCGCGCGGTCAGGACGCCGAGCCGAGCCGAGCAGGATGGCCGTTTCTACACCTTGGCGCCGCTGCCACCGGGCGACAGCAACAATCCAACGCCGTTCCCGGTCTATTTCTCCGCCGTCGGACAACCGGGCTTCCGCGCCGAAGATGTGGTTTCCTTCGAGTTGGGTCACCGTTTCATGCCGTCCCCTAGCCTCTCCCTGGACGCAGCCGCTTTCTATAATGTTTACAACCGATTGCGCAGCTTTCGTGGTAGCACTCCGGTCCTATTCGGTTCTGGCTACCTGGAGCAACCCGCCTATTTCGTCAACGAAATGCGGGGCAACACCTACGGTGCGGAACTGGTCGTCAAATGGCTGCCGATGTCCTGGTGGAGCCTCGAAGCCCAATATTCCTTTCTGGGCATGGACCTGCGGGCTCATCCCGGTCGATTTGAAAATGCCGGCGCGGTGGAAAACGTCGCCCCCAAGCAGCAGTGGTCGCTGCGCAGCAGTTTCGATCTCCCGCACGATTTCGAACTGGACCTGCGCCTGCGCTACATGGATCGCATCGTCGCCGGGCTGACCCTGCCAGGCTACCAAACCGCCATCCCCGATTACCTGACCCTGGACGCGCGCCTGGCTTGGCGACCACGCCCTTCCGTGGAATTATCCCTGGTCGGTCAAAACCTGCTGGACAACCACCATCCGGAGTTCTACCAGGAGTCGTTCCAGGGCGCTCAGTCGGAAGTGCCGCGCAGTTACTACCTGAAAGCGAGCTGGCAATTCTGATGACTAGCCACGCCATCGCCCCCTCCTTCCCACCTCCAATCACGGCCCCCATGGCCGCGGTACTGGGCCTGATCACCGTGTCAGGCGTCCCCCCACTGGCTGCGGCAGAAGGCCAGCCAGCGCGCGACTTGCCGGACATGAACCTGGAACAGCTCATGGGCATGGAGGTCACCAGTGCCGGCAGGAAGAGCCAGAAGCTCTCCGGCGTGACCGCCGCCGTCTACGTCATCACCCAGGAGGACATCCGCCGCAGCGGCGCAACCTGCATCGCGGAAGCCCTGCGCCTCGCTCCCGGCATCCAGGTGGCGCGCATCGACGCCAACAAGTGGGCCATCACCTCGCGCGGTTTCAATGGCCGCTTCGCCAACAAGCTGCTGGTGCTCATGGATGGACGCAGCCTGTATAACCCCAACTTTGCCGGTGTCTACTGGGAAGTGCAGGACACGGTGCTGGAGGACATCGACCGGATCGAGGTGATCCGCGGCCCCGGGGCCAGCCTGTGGGGCGCCAATGCCACCAACGGGGTCATCAACATCATCACCAAGGTGGCGAGCCAAACCCGGGGCGGCCAGATCAGCGCGGGCGGAGGCAGCCAGGAACGCGCCTTCGGCAGCCTGCGCTACGGTTTGCGGCTCGGCGAAGACACCCATGGAAGGGTCTATTTCAAAGGCTTCGAGCGGGAACGCTTCCCTCATTCCGACGCAGCGGACGCCGTCGGCACCGACGCGTGGCAGATGCAGCGGGGCGGATTCCGCCTGGATTACGACAGCAAGTCCGGCAACCTGCTGACGTTGCAGGGTGATGCCTACACTGGCCGGCTCCATGAAGAGCTCGGCCTGGGCGCACCGCCGCCCATTCCCGCGCACCTGCACGACACCGCCCAGGTATCCGGCTGGAATGTGCTCGGCCGCTGGAAGAAGGCGCTGTCGCTGGAATCGGAAATCAACCTGCAGTTTTACTACGACCACGCTCAGCGCGAAGAGATCTACCTGCGCCAGGTCGACGACATCCTCGACCTCGACTTTCAGCACCGCTTCGTCCTGGGTGAGCAACACGACCTGATCTGGGGCCTGGGCTACCGCTACACCACCGACCGGCTCAGCGATACCGGCGTGTTCCGCTGGCGCGACCGCAGCCGCAACTTGCAGCTATTCAGCGGCTTTTTCCAGGACGAGATCACCCTCGTCCCGGAGACACTGAAACTGACGCTGGGCACCAAACTGGAGCACAACGACTTCGTCGGCTTCGTGGTGCAACCCTCGGCCCGCATGTCATGGACCCCGTCCGCTCGCCAAGCAGTGTGGTGGTCCATCTCCCGGTCCTTACGGACCCCCAGCCGCACCGAACAGGACGGCCGCTTCTACACCAGCAACTTCCTCCGTCCCAACGATCCCCTGAATCCGATCGGCGTCCCCATCTACCTGCCGGCACTGGGCCGCCGCGACTACCAGGCGGAAGAACTGGTGTCTTTCGAGTTGGGCCATCGATTCTTGCCAACCCACAACGTCTCGCTCGACACGACGCTTTTCTACAACGTCTACGATCGCCTGCGCAGCTATCGTTCCGGCCGGACCTCCTTGAACAATTCGGGCAGTTTCGATCAGGAGATCGGATTTTTCAACGAAATCCGCGGCAAGACCTACGGTGCGGAATTGACCGCCAAGTGGAACCCCTACCCCTGGTGGACGCTGGAAGCGCAATACGCCTATCTGCGCAGCGATCTGCACCAGCGCCTCCAGCCGCTCGCCAATGCGTCCGCCGTGGAGGCGGCCGATCCGCGGCAGCAGTTCTCCTTACGCACCGGCTTCAACCTGCCCGACAACGCCGAGTTGGACCTGCGCTTGCGCTATGTCGACCGCATTACCGCCGGCCTGCCCTTTGTAGGTTATGGCACTGCCATCCCCGCCTACCTGAGCCTGGATGCCCGGCTCGGCTGGCGACCGGTTCCCTCGCTGGAACTGTCGGTCATTGGCCAGAACCTGCTGGACGCCGTCCATCCGGAGTTTTATCAGGAGTCGTTTCAAGGCGCCCTGTCGGAAGTTCCGCGGGGCTATTACCTGAAGGCCAAGTGGCAATTCTGATGCGAAGCCTCCCTGCCTTTCGATTCGTCCTGGCAGCGCTCGCCGGTCTTGGCGCCTGGTCCGCGGGACTCTCTGGCCTGCTCTCCGCAACAACCGCGCTGGCTGAGCCGGCCGAACTGTCCGACCTGAACCTGGAACAGCTCATGGGCATGCAGATCACCAGCGCCAGCAAGAAGAGCCAGAAGCTCTCGGATGTGGCGGCGGCGGTTCACGTCATCACTCAGGAGGACATTCGCCGCAGCGGGGTGACCAGCATACCGGAGGCCCTGCGGCTCGCGCCGGGAATCCAGGTGGCGCGCATCGACGCCAACAAATGGGCGATCTCCGCGCGCGGCTTCAACGGCCGCTTCGCCAACAAGCTGCTGGTGCTGATGGACGGCCGCAGCGTCTATACGCCCACCTTTGCCGGCGTTTACTGGGAAGTCCAGGACACGGTGCTGGAAGACATCGACCGCATCGAGGTGATCCGCGGTCCCGGCGCCACTGTGTGGGGCGCCAACGCGGTCAATGGGGTCATCAACATCATCACCAAGCAGGCGGGCAAGACCCGGGGGGGCGAGATCAGCGTCGGCGCCGGCAGTCAGGAGCGCGCCTTTGGCAGCGCCCGCTACGGCTTCGAATTGAGCGACGACACCCACGCCCGCGTGTATTTCAAAGGGTTCGACCGCGAGCGCTTCCCGGTGCGCGACGCCGCAGATCGCGGCAGCAGCGACGCCTGGAACATGCAGCGGGGCGGCTTCCGGCTGGACCACGACGGCAAGGCCGGCGAGCGCTTCACCCTGCAGGGCGACCTCTACACCGGCAGCCTGCGCCAGTCCATCGACCTGGCCCAGCTGTCCGCCCCCTATTCCCTCCATGTGCACGACACCGCCAATGTCAGCGGCGCCAACCTGCTGGGCCGCTGGCAGAAAGCCCTGGGCCTGGGGGAGGAAGTCTCGCTGCAGGTCTACTACGATCGAAACGTGCGCAACGAGGTCTTCCTCAACGAAACGCGCGACACCTTCGATATCGACTTCCAGCATCACCTAGGCGTCGGCGAACGCCAGGATCTGATCTGGGGCCTGGGCTACCGGTACTCCCACGACAACTTTTCCAACCCGACTTTCGTCCAGTTCGGCAACGGCGCCCGCGGCGTCCATCTGTTCAGCGGCTTCCTGCAGGACGAGATCAGCCTTGTCCCGGAGAAGCTCAAGCTGACCCTGGGAACCAAGCTGGAACACAACGACTTCACCGGCTTCGAGATTCAGCCGTCGCTGCGGCTGGCCTGGACCCCCAACAGCCATCACGCGCTGTGGGGTGCCGTATCGCGCGCGGTACGCACCCCCAGCCGCTCCGACGATGCCGCCAACACCCACCTGTTGGTCCTGCCGCCCCTGAGCGGGGTCAACCCGACCGGCTTCCCCATCGCCGTCAGCCCCGTCCATAACAAAGCCATGAATGCGGAAACTCTGCTCGGTTTCGAGCTGGGCTACCGCTTCATCCCGAGCAGTTCGCTGTCGCTGGACACCGCCCTGTTCTACAACGACTACGACCGGTTGCGGACCATCTCGTTCGGCCCCGTCCTCCTGCGGCGATCGGCCAATGGACTTTATATCGACCAGACTCTCCCCTTCAGCAACATCGAGTCGGCGCGGAGCTACGGCGGTGAGGCGTCGCTGGTCTGGAACCCGCTGTCCAACTGGTCGCTGCAGGCGCAATACAGCTACCTCGGACTGGAAACGACCTTCAGCGACCGCCAATTCGCCAACAACATCAATCTGGACGAAATCTCGACGCCACAGCAGCAGTGGTCGCTGCGCTCCGGCTGGGATCTGCCGCAACACCTGGAGTTGGACCTCTGGCTCCGCTACGTGGACCGGATTCAAGCCGGCATTCCGGCGCCACTGCGGATCAACGACTACCTGACCCTGGATGCGCGCCTGGGCTGGCGTCCCCATCCGTCCCTGGACCTTGCGCTGGTCGGGCAGAACCTGTTGGACGGCGCCCACCCGGAATTCATCATGGAGAGCGGATATCAGCAGCACACGGTGGTGGAGGTACCGCGTGCATTCTTTCTAAAGTTGAATTGGCGATTCTGAAGGCAGCACGGCGATGGCAGCCTTTTCCCTAACGATCACGAAGAAACGCATCCTAGCCGCGCTGGGCGCCTGGCTGCTGCTCAGCGGGAGCGCGGGGCCGGGCCAGCCCGCCCCGGACGCGGGGGCGCTGCAACTCGCGTTTCTTTACAACTTCACGAAATTCGTTGAATGGCCGGCTTCCAGCCTGGCCAATCGTTCGGAATTCGAACTCTGCATCCTCGGCGACGACCCGTTCGGCGCCGCCCTGGATGCCCTCAACAGCCGGACCGTTCGCGACAAACCCGTGCAAATCTCCCGCCCGCGCAGCGCCGCCGCGTTGCAGCGCTGCCACGTGCTCTACGTCAGCCAATCGGAGGGCTGGCGGTTGCGGCAGATCCTCCAGGAAATCGGCACGGCGCCCATCCTGACGGTCAGCAACCTGGAGGATTTCGCGGAACTGGGCGGAACCATCCGCCAGTTCTGGGACGACGACCGGCCGCGCTTCGAAATCAACATGGCCGTCGCCCAAAAATCCCGGTTGACGCTGAGTTCCAAGCTGCTGGAACTGGCGGCCCGAGTCATTCGAGAGTAATCATGTTCCGGAATTTCTCGCTCCAGCGTAAGCTCACCTTGCTCATGGTGCTGGTCACAGGCGTCGTTTCCCTGGCATCCGGCACCGCTTACTTTTTGGCCGAGGCCGTTTCGCTCCACACCGCCATGACCCGGCAGATGGCGACCCTGGCGCAGTTCATCGGCTCGCGCGGCACAGCCGCCCTGACCTTCCGGGACGTCAAGGCGGCGGAGGAATCGCTCGCCGCCATGAAATTCGAGAGCTGGGTTTCCGGAGCCTGGATCCTGGACCAGGACAACCGGGTTTTCGCCGAATACCACGACAACGCGAAGACCACCCGGACAGTTCCCGACCTGTCACCGACGCCGGAACGCATCATCACCGAAACGGCGCCCGGCCATACCGCCCTGACCGACTTGCAGAGCCGGTCCGTCTTCGTTGCGATGCCGATCCTCCTGGACGGCGAGCAGATCGGTTCCATCATCATCGAAGCGGACTTGTCGCCGATCTTCACCGCATTGGGCCGTTACAGCGCCATCGTGCTGACCGTCGTGGTCATTTCGGGTTTGTTGTCCTGGCTGTTGGCAACCCGGTTGCAGCGGGTCGTTTCCGGCCCCATCTTCCACCTGCTGAAATGCATGAAGGCTGTCACCCAGTCGCACGATTACCGGATTCGCGCGGTCAAGACCAGCACCGACGAACTGGGCCGGCTGATCGACGGCTTCAACGAGATGCTGGCGCTGATTCACGTCCGCGACACCGCCCTGGAGCAGATCAACGACGGCCTCGAAGCCAAGGTCGAGGAGCGCACCCAATCGTTGAACCAGCTGGTCGTCGACCTGCGCGCCGCCAAGGAGTCCGCCGAAGCCGCGAGCCGCGCCAAGAGCGAATTCCTCGCCACCATGAGCCATGAGATCCGCACCCCCATGAATGGAGTGCTGGGCATGGCGGAACTGCTGGAGCATTCGCCCCTGACCCCGCAGCAACGCAAATTCGTCGACACCCTCAAGCTATCCGGCCTGGCGCTGCTGAACGTCATTACCGACATTCTGGACTTTTCCAAGATCGAAGCCGGCAAGCTGTCACTGGAACAGGAAGATTTCGACCTGCGCGCCACCGTTGAAGAATGCGCCGGAATGCTGGCGGAGCGGGCACACTCCAAGGGCCTGGAACTGGTGACGTCGATCGCCACGGACCTGCCTCAACTGGTAGGCGACGCCGGAAGGGTTCGGCAGATCCTGCTCAACCTCATCGGCAACGCTGTCAAGTTCACCGAGCGCGGCGAAGTGGTGATCACCGTCGAAATCGCCGAAAGGATCGACTCGAACCAACTGCGCCTGCAGTTCCGGGTGCGCGACACCGGCATCGGCATTTCGCCGGACGTGCGAGATCAGATCTTCGAGGCATTTTCTCAGGCCGACAGCTCCACCACCCGCCGCTACGG
Organism: Methylococcaceae bacterium; assembly: GCA_012026715.1. Lineage (GTDB taxonomy): Bacteria > Pseudomonadota > Gammaproteobacteria > Methylococcales > Methylococcaceae > VEPB01. The sequence goes on from VEPB01000297.1 coordinate 8,483, forward strand.
CGGCACCGGACTCGGGCTGGCCATCTGCCGCAAGCTGGTCGACTTGATGGGCGGCGAGATCAGCCTCGCCAGCACACCGGGACAAGGTTCGACGTTCAGCTTCAGCCTGCCTTTCCAGGTTTCGAAAGCACCACCGGCGTCGCTTCCGGCCCCGGACCTGAACGGGTTGAAAATCCTGGTGGTCGACGACCAGCCCATCAATCGGGAGATCCTTGAGCAACAATTACGGGCCTGGGGCTGCCGATGCGACCAGGCCACCAATGGCAACGACGCGCTGATGATTTTGTTGGCCGCGAGCCCTTCGCCTTACCACCTCGCCATCCTCGACTGGCACATGCCGGAAATGGACGGCCTGGAACTGGCCCGGCGGATTCGTCAGGAGCCCGAGCTGAGCAACCTCCCCCTGGTGATGCTGGGTTCGGTTCGACCGGACAGCGAAGCACGCCTGGAGGATCAAATCGGCCTTGTCCATTTCCTCACCAAGCCGGTCCGGCAGGGACAGCTCAGGGCCATCCTGCACCACGTGGTGGGTCACAAAGACATGGAGCCGGTGCCTCCGGTCGCCCAGGCCGAGCCCGCCTTCGACGCCCAGGTGCTGTTGGTGGAAGACAGCCCGGTGAACCAGGAGGTCGCCCGCCGCATGCTCGAACTGGCCGGGTGCCGGGTCCAGGTCGCCAACCATGGCAGGGAAGCGCTGGCACTGTTGGATGGCCACCGTTTCGACCTGGTCTTCATGGACTGCCACATGCCGGAAATGGACGGCTTCGACGCCACCCGGGCGATTCGTCGACAGAACCACGCCAATCGGCAGGGCGGACGGCTCCCGATCATCGCGCTGACCGCCGACGTCATCAAGGGCACGGCGGAAGAATGCCAGGCGGCGGGGATGGACGACTACCTGGCTAAACCGTTCCGGCGCGACCAGATGCAAGCCATGCTGGGCAAGTGGCTCCATCCCGCCGCCGTTGCCCGGACCGTGGTTTCGGCTCCGGCAGCCCGTCCGCCGGCCCGCGAAGAGGTGCTGGATCGGACCACCCTGGATGGCATCCGCGCGCTCAGTAGCCCCGGCGGCCCGGACCTGCTGAAGCAAATCGCGGCGATCTACCAGGATCAGTCGCCGCAGATCCTGACGCGAATCCAGCAGGCCATCGACGCCCTAGACGGCAAAGCCTTGCGCGATGCAGCCCATGCCCTGAAGTCGAGCAGCGCCAATGTCGGCGCCGTAACCGTGGTGGCGATATGCCGTGAGATGGAAGAACTGGGCCGCTGCGGAAACCCGCGGGAGGCTGCCCCACTGCTGGACAAGCTTCGACCTGCCGTCGGCCTGGCCGTTGCCGCCCTGGCCGAATTGACCGATCCGAAGCGGAGCGCGTGAACCGTGCGGTCCCATGGAAAGGACGATAGACCGCTCGGTTGGACGCAGCGACCAGACGCGACTTCCATACCCCGACTGGCGCGCGGTTAAGTGCGCGTTATACTTGGGCACACTCGTGCTTGACCTTTTCCCAGCCGCCTTACCGGCCCATCGGCAGTTATGACCGCGACCGTCTCGCTTCAATCCCTGCTGGAAACCCACGACTACCCGTTCGCCATCATCGACGCGGGGCTCGCCATCGTCGCGGTCAACAAGGCCTACGAGCAGCACTTCGGCGTCGACCGCAGCCAGTTGATCGGTCAGCCGTGCTGCCATCTGACCGGCAACGACCCCGGGATGTCCTGTCGCCACCGTCTGCTGTTCCGGGATCTGGAGTCCTATCGCACGGTGATCGAAGGCGCCGCCGGCAGCTTCCAGGTGCGGGGCTACCCCCTGGTGGATGCCGATAGCGTGATTTATCTGGGGGAATCGATCCTGCCACTGGCACCGGCGGGCAAGACCCAGCACGTCAAGATGGCGGGAGATTCCCAAGCTTTCAAGGAGGTCATCGGAAAACTGCAGATGGCGGCCCGCAGCACGGTGCCGGTGATGCTGCAGGGGGAGACCGGCACCGGCAAGGAGATGGCCGCCGAATTGCTGCATGACTGCTCGGCCCGGCGGGAAGGCCCGCTGGTGGTGGTGGACTGTACCGTGCTGGGGGAAGACCTGTTCGAAAGCGAGGTATTCGGTCACGAAAAAGGCGCTTTCACAGGCGCCGCCGGCACCAAGAAAGGCCTGTTCGAGCTGGCGGATCAGGGAACCCTGTTCCTGGACGAAATCGGCGAATTGCCGCTGTCGCAGCAACCCAAGCTGTTACGGGCACTGGAAACCGGCACCTTCCGCCGGGTCGGCGGCGCGGATACCCGCCGCTCCGATGTCCGCATCGTCAGCGCCACCCACCGCAATCTTGCCGACATGGTCGCGCGCGGCGCCTTCCGGGAAGACCTGTACTATCGTCTGGCGGTCTTTCCGGTGGCGCTGCCGCCGGTGCGGGAACGACGCGCCGACATCCCGCGGCTGGCCGAACACCTGCTGGCGCAGATCGGCCAGTGCAACGAACGGCGACTCAGATTGGCCCCGGACGGCGTCGCTCGGCTCCTGAGCCATCCCTATCCGGGCAATGTGCGGGAACTGCGCAACATCCTGCAATTGGCCGCTGCCCTGGCCCCCGGCGAGGTGATCGGAGCCGACCACATCTATTTTCCGGTGCTGCGGGAAGCCTCTCCTGACCAGACCGCAAGCCCGGTGCCTGCCAACTCCCCGAAACGGAACGGCAGAGCCCCCTTGGAAAGCCTGGAAATGGACTACATCGGGGAGTTGCTGCGCAAATTCGACGGCAACCGCCGTCTGGTGGCACAAGAGATGAACATCAGCGAACGAACCCTGTACCGCAAGTTGCGGCGCTACGAACTGAGTTCCAGCCTATGAGCGCATCGATCAGTCTCGACGAAAAGCTGCAGGGTGCGCTGTGGGCCCTCAACACTGTGGGCCACAAAGGCTCGGACTGGGCCTCGCCGCAGGATATGCGCGACACCATCCTGGCACTCGACCAGTTGCCGCCGCTACCGGAAATCGCCCACCGGCTGCTGGCCTTGCGCGGCGATCCGCGGTGCGATGCCCAGACGCTGGCGAACGTCATCGATCTGGACCCCAATCTGTCGGCCCAGGTCGTGCGCTGGGCCAGTTCCCCGTACTACGGATTTCGCGCCAAGACGGTCACGGTGCGCGATGCCATCAGCATCGTGCTGGGATTCGACGCCGTCTTCAACCTGGCCTTCGGGCTGTGCGCGCTGTCGCCGATGCAAATACCGGTCGAAGGCCCCTTGGGCAAGCGTTTCTTCTGGTTCCAGACTCTGGCCGGAACCAACCTGATTCAGAAACTGGCGATGCTCCTGGATTCGGCGGAACGGCCGCCCCTGCCCCAATTGAACCTCATCTACCTGCTCCACAACACCGGTCACATGCTGCTGGCCCATTTGTTCCAGCCCCAATTCAGTTACCTGGTGCGCCTGCTGATGGCCAACCCGGGTAACGACTTACTGACGGTGGAGCGCTTTGTCCTCGGAACCGACCACGCCACCCTGGGCGCCTGGCTGATGCAGGGATGGCAAATGCCCAAGTCATTGCAGGAAGTCTGTCTTCACCACCACAACCCCTGCTACCGCGGACCGGAGGAACGCCTGGTGTGGCTGGTCTGCCTGACCGACCGGCTGCTGGGCCGGCTCGGAATCGGCGATGCCACCCGCAGCGAAGAGGACGAAGCTTCACTCTATGCCAGCCTTCGAATCGACCCTGCGAAAGCGGAACAAACGCTGCTGCAATTCGCCGAAAAAAAGGATGAGTTGGAGCAATCGGTGGGCACCCTGCTGAACCGCTGAGCCGACCGCCTACACCCCGGCTGCCGCCGGCCCGAGCCCTAGTCGGTTTCCCCCTCGCCATCCAAGAATGCCACCCCGACGCCCTCGGGAGTGGTTCGAGTCACCTCGGCCGCCACCAGCGGCGCGTCCTCCAGGTTGCACACCTGAATGGTGATGATCTCCCCGCCCTGGAAACCATGACCGGGGATCTCGACAAACAGCCCGCCTTCCGACATGTCCACCGTGGTACAACTGGGCCATACGCGCTCGCCGTAACAGATTCTGACGGGCGCCGTCAGTGGCATGCGGGGATATTGGCGTCGTTCACACATGGGCTACAGCCTCCGCTAGCGGATGGAGCTTAACTCTAGCCGGATTTTCAGGGCCTTGTGGCACTTCGGCAGCCACTGCCCGCCGGCGCTCTGCCGCGCCTGTCCTGCCTGACACTGACAGAGCTGTCAGCGATCTTTACAGAAAACCTGACAGAAACTTTCATGCCTCTGACTTTTAATGATTTTTCTTGTTGGCACCGGTTATGCAATGGGATAAATGAAAGCATCATCCCGCTCTTGCAGCCAATGACATCGAGGTCAACCGGTCATGAGACACCTACTTGAGAACCACATCCGCGCCTGGGGAGGCATCGTTCACGAAGCCGGAGACGTGCTGGTTGCGATGTTTGGCACTGATTCCGCGGCACAGCGTTGCGCCGAGGAAATGTCGGAATTCTGCGGGTCGCTGTCGATCCAACTGGCCGTGGAAGACGAATGGCTGTTGGTGTTCAGCCGGGCGCGCCTGGAGAGCGTCCGCATCCACTGATTTTCAGGCCGCCCCAAGCCATGTCGGGTGACCGTCCGGGGCATGGATGCCTCAACCAACCGCGCTCAGAATCGGTCATCCGTCGAGCTGCCACCCTCCTTCTTTCAAATCAGCTTTCCCAACCGTTCTCCCAAGCGTCGCATGGCGGGAGAAGCATCGTCTCCGGCCAGCTGCACTTCGATCAAACTGGCCGCGGCGGTTTCTCCCGCAGCCTGGTTTAAGGCCTGTTCAAAATCCTCCTCGGTCCCCACCTCATACCCCTTGAGCGGTCCGAACACTTCGCCGAGCCGGTGGAAGCGCCATTCGGCAATGTCGTTGAAGGGTCCGTCGAGGATGAAGCGCTCGGTGCTGTAACCCCGATTGTTAAACACGATGACGATGGCGTTGAGCCCCAGCCGGGCGATGGTGGACAGCTCGGTGCCGGTCATCTGGAACGCCCCGTCCCCCGCCAGCACCACCGCGCGTTTGTCCGGCCGGGCGATCTGGGCGCCCAGCGCGGCCGGCACCGCGAACCCCATGGTGGTGTAATAGGCACTGGCGAGGAAGCCGGTGTTCTCGTGAACCTTGAGGTCGATGGCGGCGAACAGGCAGTCGCCGGTATCGCACACCACCTGCATGTCCGGCTCCAGAAAGGCGTTGAGCCGGCCGATCAGACGCGCCACCCGGATTGGTGTCGACGGCTGGGGAAACGGCAGCTCGTCGCCAATCGCGGCCGGCACAAAGGCGGACTGGGTCTTGGCACAGGCGGGCAGCCGCTCGGCCAGGGCGGTCACGTAATCGACCAGGCTGACCCGGGGATAGCGATGATGATGGATGATCACCTCATCCTGGCTGGCCCGCACCATGCGCTGCGCATCCAGGCGGGCGGTGTAAACTCCGAGGTCCACGTCGTTGAGGGTGACCCCCAGCATCAGCAACAGGTCGGCTTGCTCCACCCGCTCCCGCGCCGCAGCCGGACCCAGCGCGCCTTCGTACACGCCCAGATAGCAGGGATGGCGCTCCCCCATCACTGATTTGCCGGTGAGGGTGGCGGCCACCGGAAACCGGCTCTGCTCCACCAGGCTCATCAGGGTCGCTTGCAAGCCGCGCCGGTGCAGTTCCAATCCCGCCACGATGACGGGCTGGCCAGCATTTTTCAGCAGGGCGCAGGTCTCCTCCACCGCTTCCCGCAGGGAATCCGGGTCGCTGGCGAAGGCCGGTTCCGGATGGGAGGGGATGGGAAAACCCTCGACCTCGAGCTGATCGCGCGGCAGCTCGATGTAGACCGGCTTGCAGTAGCGCCGGGCCGCGTCCAGCACCCGGTCGATCTGGCGCAGAGCGATGGCGGGGTCGTCCAGTACCGCCGCGGCGCAGGTGATGCGCTCGAAGATTTCCCGCTGAAACCGGAACGGCCCGAAGCGGTGGTGCAGCAGCGGATCGTCGCGTTGCTCCGTCACCCCCGGCGCGCCGCTGATCACCACCACCGGCGACGATTCCGCATAGGCCCCGGCGACCGGGTTCACCACGCTCAAGGCCCCCACCCCGTAGGTCACCGCCATCGCCCCCAGCCCATTGCAGCGGGCGTAGGCGTCGGCGGCGAAGGCCGCGGTGTCCTCGCGGGTGGTGCCGATGTGGCGGATGGGACTGGACTCGATCGCCTGATAGAACCGCAGGATGTAGTCGCCGGGGACGCCGAAGATATCGCGGACCCCGGCCTGGTACAGCCGATTCAGCAGGTAGCTGGCGATGGTGGGGTGGGCGGCCATGGACGCTCCGATGACTTCAGAGGTGGTGGATGAGGCGGTCGGCAAAGCCGGAACAGGACACTTCGGTCGCCCCCTCCATCAACCGGGCGAAATCGTAGGTGACGGTACGCTCGGCGATCGCCCGTTCCAGCGCGGTGATGATGGCGGCGGCGGCTTCGCCCCAACCCAGGTGCTCCAGCAGCATAACCCCCGACAGGATGACCGAGCCGGGATTGACCTTGTCCAAGCCGGCATAGCGCGGGGCGGTGCCGTGGGTAGCCTCGAACACCGCATGTCCGGTCGCGTAGTTGATGTTGCCGCCGGGGGCGATGCCGATGCCGCCCACCTGCGCGGCCAGCGCATCGGAGAGGTAATCGCCGTTCAGATTCAGGGTCGCAATGACATCGAACTCCTCCGGCCGGGTCAGCACTTGCTGCAAGGTGATGTCGGCGATGGTGTCCTTCAGCAGCACCTGACCGGGCGCCGGCTTGCCCTGGCAGTCGTCCCAGGCCACGATCCGGCCGCCATAATCCCGCTTCGCCAGTTCATAGCCCCAGTCGCGGAACGCCCCTTCGGTGAACTTCATGATGTTGCCCTTGTGCACCAGGGTCACGCTGCGGCGCTTGTGGTTCAGGGCGTATTCGAAGGCGGCCCGGATCAGCCGCTCCGAACCCTCCCGAGACACCGGCTTGATGCCGATGGCGGATGTGAGCGGAAACCGGATCTTGCTGACCCCCATCTCCCGCTCCAGATACTCGATCAATCTGCGGGCGCCGGCCGATTCCGCCGCCCATTCGATCCCGGCGTAAATGTCCTCGGTGTTCTCGCGGAAGATCACCATGTC
>VEPB01000557.1 GCA_012026715.1 Methylococcaceae bacterium
GCGCTCCGCGGGTCGAGGTGACGGGGCAGGGTTCGGCGATCCTGCTGGGCGCCGCCGCGGAAAATCCCGCCGAGATCGCGGTCCACGGCCATGGCGCCAACCCACACGGGTTGCCAGCCCCGATCGCCGGTGATTTGCTGGTGGAGGCCACCGGCGACGATCCCGCTTCCGGTTCGGCGTTGCGGGTGACCGATCGTGGCCGTATCGTGGGCAACGCCAAGGCGGGACAAGGCGGGGACTTCGGCGGCGATGTCGTCGTCCGCGCCGTTCAGGGCAGCCGCGGCGACGGAAAAAAGCATCGCTCCACGGTGGCGGTCGACGGCGGCGGTCTCATCCAGAAGTTGGGCCCCAATGGGGATCTGAAGGTGACCGGCGGCGACGTCGATATCGTGAACGGCGGCAAGGTCGTGATGGGCAATCTGTCCACCTCCGGTCGCGGCGATGGCCCCAATTTCCAGCGCACCCAGGTCGATCCCGCGGCGTTGGATCGCTCCACCGGCAAACTCACGATCACGGCGCTCAACCGGAATTCGCTGACGATCGGCAGTGCCGGCGATTCCGGCCGCACCAGCTTCGTCCTGAGTACTTCCGCGGGCGGCATCGACCTGGCCAGCGCCAGGCGGATCAATCTGGGCCGCAGTTACATCGTGGAAAATTCCGGTACCGCCGATGGCGGCAACATCCTGTTCCGCTCCGCCGCGAACGGGCAGCCGATCACGGTTACGGCCAATGGCCTGGCGCGGGTGACCAATATCGGCGCCGGGGTGGCGGGCAACTCCATTCTGTTCGAACGGGGACCGTCGACCTTGACCTTCGACGCGGGCCGAACGGTGTTTCAGACCCTCACCGGCCCAGGCGACGGCGGCACCAATTTCAATCCGTTGCGCTATGGCTGGACCGTCCAGGACTACCAGGCGGCGGAACTGGCGGTCACCCAAACGCCGTTGCCGGACACCAGCCTGCCGGAATACCTCAGCAGTGTCGGATTTGCCGCGACCAGCCAGTCCAAGCTGGGCGATTTCCCCACGGGCATTCTGCGCTCGCTGGACCGGGTGACGATCGGCCGGTGGCAGACGCCCATCGATCTGGATTCCATCGTCGCCAACCCCTGCGGCCGGGCCGGCAGTAGCCTGGTCATGCAGGGCCTGGCCGGCTATGCCGCCGACCCCAGCGCCACCATCCCCTCGCCCGCGGCGGAACCCGCGGCGCTTGGGGCCGTGGCAACGGATTCGGACGGACTCCGGTTGGCTGCCAACGACGTGCCGGCCGGCGTGGAGTGCGATTGATGGCAGCGACCCGGCCGCGCCGCGCGACCCCGCGCGGCTGCGTATCCGCTTGGGCGGCGTTGTGCCTGGTGCCGGCGCTGGCGCTGGCCATCGATCCCTACACCGATCCCACCCGGCCCAGCAACCAGCCGCCACAACTGCCCAACGTCGGCGAGCCGGTCAAGGAAAATCGGCTGGAGTGGCCGGCCCCGCCGACAGAGGCGGCAGCGCCGGCCGCCGCCGGCGCCGGCACGGTTCGGGTGGAGCGGGTTGTGTTCGAGGGTAACCGCGCCATCGGCGAGGCGGAACTGCAGGAACTGGCCAAACCCTTCCTGCACCGCGCCCTCACCGCCGAGGCGCTGGAACGGCTGCGCTACCGGGTGTCGCTGTACTACGTGAAGCAGGGCTACATCAATTCCGGCGCGGTCATTCCCGAGCAGACCGTCGACGCCGGGGTTCTGCGCCTCAAGGTCATCGAAGGCCGGCTCGGTTCGGTCAACGTCAAGGGCCAGGGCTGGCTGAGGCCCGAGTACATCGCCGGACGCCTGCAAGGCGACGCGGAGGAGCCCCTCAATACCCGCGATCTGCAGGAACGCTACCTCCGCCTGCTCAACGATCCGCTGGTCGAGCGGCTCAACGGCACCCTGCTGCCGGGGGTGCATCCGGGCGAGGCCATCCTCGACCTGAAGGTGGTTCGGGCGCGGCCTTGGGGCGGCTACATCGGCATGGACAATGCCTCGACCCCCTACGTGGACAGCTATACCGGGCGGTTCGGGGCCTGGCTGCGCAATGCCACCGGATTCGGCGACCGCATCGACTTCAACTACTCGATTTCCGGTGGGGCCAACAGCTATAACACCGGGCTCGACCTTCCCCTCAACCGCTGGGGCACCACGCTCAGCTTCCGCTACACCGACAGCGAAACCACGCTGATGAATCTGCCGGAGTTCGAATCGCTGTTCGAAAATCTGCTGAATCATCTCATCGGCTATGACGCGCAGTTGAGCCACCCCTTCTGGTTCAGCGGCGAAGACCGTCTGACCCTGGGGATGAATTTCGGGGTGCGCATCGACGAACCCATCGATCGAACCAGCGGTCGCGTCAGCCAGGTGTTGCGGCGCAATCAGGAGGCCGTGCTGCGGCTGTGGCAGGACTATCTGCACCAGGGCCACCGCTTCGATCTGGCCGTGCGTTCCACCTTTTCCGCCGGTTTCGACATGCTGGGGGCGACCGTGCCGCCGACCCGCAAGCAGGGGGAAGTCGGGCTGGAGGGCGATCCGCGCTTCTTCGCCTGGCTGGGCCAGGGAGTCGGCCGCTATCGATTGCTGGATAACGGCGCCCATCTGGCACTCAACGCGGCCGTTCAGGTCACCAACGACCATTTGCTGGGCCTGGAGCGCATGGCCATCGGCGGCATGAACTCGGTGCGCGGCTTCCGCCAGAATTTCATGGTCAAGGACGAGGCCTTCTACGCATCGCTGGAGCTGGCTTATCCGCTGTTTGGCGCGGGCAGCCGCCATTCCCTCTATGTGGTGCCGTTCATGGATTACGGTGGCGGCTGGAATCAGGGGGAAAAAGGGGAGTTCATCCAGTCCGCGGGGATAGGCCTGGAGTACACCTGGTCCACGCTGACGGCGTCGTTCTACTGGGCCGGACGGATCAACGGTTCGCGGCTGCCTAAGGATGTGTTGGCGTTTCAGAATCCGCAGGCGAAACGGCCCTACGACGCCCAGGATAACGGCCTGCATTTCCAGGTGAATTGGCGGATACCCTAGGTGCTATCGACATGATGCGGCGCTCCGACATCCGCGATTTGATTGGCCTGGCCCTGCTGGGGGCAGTCCTGGCGGGTTGCGCCGGTTCTCCGGACAAGCCGGCTGGTGCCGGCACGGAAACCCTGCAACGGAGCGATCTCGCGCCCGGTTACGCGCTCATCGATGCCGGCAAATACCGCCAAGCCCTGGCCTGGTTTCAGAACCTGGAGACGGCCGAGCCAGCGGCGGATCCGTCGTCGCCGCGCCGTGCCGAAACGGCCGGTGCCACCGGCTATCTGTTCCACCTGCTCGGCAAGCATGGCGATGCGCTGAATCGGCTCGATGCCGCGCTGAACTCGCCCGCTGCGCACGCAGACCGGGGCTTGGAGGCGAGGCTGCTGGCCTATCGGGGATTGGCCAACGCGGCGCTCGGCCGGCTCGAACAAGCTGGGGCGGATTTTCGGCGCAGCCGCGAATCGGCGCAGGCGGGCGGCGATCGGACGCTCGGCTTCTCGGCGGAATTGCAGTTGGCACGGCTGGAGCCGGAGCGCGACCGCCGGCTGAACCGCTTGCAGGATCTTTCCGAACGGATCGACGCCACGCCGCTGGCGGCTGCCTCCCGGGTCGGGTTGCGATTGAACCTGCTCGACCAGTTGCAGGACCTGACGGAGGAAACCGCCGCACGCAGGGCGGAAACCCTGATGGAAAGCCAGGCCGAAAAACTGCTGGCGACCTCGGTTGGCGCGCCCCGTGCCCGCTCCCAAGCGTTGGGGATGCTGGCGGGGCAGGCCCAGCGCGCCGGCTTGCCGGCGCTGGCGCGGGAGCGGATCGAGGCGGCGATCCGCGAGGCGCAGCAGGCTGGTGCGGCCGATCTGCTGCTGCGCTGGGAGTCGCGGCGCGGCTACCTGTTGGCGCCGGCGAGCAAGGATGGGGCGTTGGAAGCCTTCCGCCGCGCGGCGTTCTACGCGGCCCAGGTGCGCAGCGACATTCCGGTCGTCTACCGCAATGGCAAGTCGTCCTATGTGGAGACCCTGTCGCCCATCTACCGCGGGCTGGCTGACATGGCATTGCGCTCGGCCGGATCGGACCGGGCCGGCGCCGAACGGTTGTATGAAGCGATCTTCGGCTTGGAGAAGCTCAAACAGTCGGAGCTGGAGGACTATTTCAACGACCGCTGCGCCCTCGACAGCACCCTGGCCGAGTCTACCCGCGATCCCCAGGGACTTGCCCAGCTGCTGGCGGGCGTTGCGCCGCAGCGCAACCTGGCCAATGTCGCCGCGCTGCAGCTGCAGGCCGCGCGGGGTGATAGCGCGGTGTTCTATCCGGTGGAGTTCCCCGATCGGCTGGAGCTGCTGCTGGTGCACGACGGCAAGGTAGTGCGGCGGACCGTCGCGGTCACCGGGGCGGAGCTGAACCGCAAGGTCATGGAACTGGCCACGCAGCTGCGCCACGGCAAGGATTACCGCGCCGCGAGCCGCGCGCTCTACGATTGGATGTTGGCTCCCATCGAGGCCGATCTGGCGGGCTGGAACGTCAACCGCATTTCCTACGTGCCCGACGCCGCCCTGCGGCTGTTGCCCCTGGCCGGCCTGCACGATGGCAAGGGTTTCGTCGCGGAGCGCTTCCGCATCATCACCAACAGCGGCTTGCAGTCCATACCGCCCACCGTGGCCGAATCGGGATTGGAAGGCAAGAAGGCCTTGCTGGCCGGTCTGAGCCGTCCCGATGGCCCGTCTCTGGACCTGCTCCCGGATGCCTTGAAACGGGCGCTTTCATCGGCGATTACGCCTGCGGAATCGGCGGGGTCCCGCACCCCGGGCGGCGGCGCCGAGGCGGCGCCCCGCTCGGCATTGGTGGAGGCGTTGTCGCTGCCGGAAGTGCCGCAGGAAATCCAGGCCATCCAACAGGAACTGCCGGGACAGGCCTTGCTGAACCAGGAGTTCACCCAGCAAAACCTGGAGAAGCAACTGCAGTCGGGCCAATTCGGCCTGCTCCACGTCTCCACCCACAGCTATTTCGGCCGCTCCGCCGACGACAGCTTCATCATGGCCTACGATCGCAACCTGGGGGTGAGCGACATCGAACGCATGCTGCGCCTCAAGGACGGCAATGGGCCGAGTCCGGTCGATCTGGTGACCTTCAGCGCCTGCGAAACCGCCGAAGGGGACGACCGGGCGCCGCTGGGCTTTTCCGGCATCGCGGTGAAAGCCAGGGCCCGCAACGCGCTGGGTGCGCTCTGGCCCATCGACGACCGCGTCACCAAGCAGTTCATGGAAAAGTTCTACGGCGCCCTCAAGCGGAGCGGGGGCGAAGATCGCGCGGCGGCGTTGCAGCAGGCCCAGATCGCCCTGTTGAACGATCCGACCACGGCCCATCCCACCTACTGGGCGGCGTTCATCCTGGTGGGCGGGTGGTGATGGATTTGTCGCTGGGTGAACACTGCGCTTGCGCCAGGGTAGCCACCGGGTGATGAGCGGCTACCATCGGGCATTCGCAGCGCGGATCTCCGTGTCCGCAAGCGTCTTAGGCAGCGGCGGTTAACGGGCGGCCTGGATCTCCGGCGGGGCGGTGTTTTCCATATACGCCATGACCGCCGCCACCTCGTTGTCGCTGAGGCGCATGTTGGGCATGGGGATTTCCTTGTACTGCTTGTAAAGCGCGGTGGCGATCGGGTCTTTCGCCCGGATCAGCTTGTCCGGTTCCTGGATCCAGCGCTTGAGCCAGGTCCGGTCGCGGTTCCGCATTACTCCGGCGAGGCCGGGGCCGATGCCGTGTTCGTGTCCGAGGCTATGGCAGGCCTCGCATTTGGAGCGGAACACATCCTCGCCATCGCTGAGCGCCATGGGCCGCAGGGCCATGGATGCCGCCGCGTAGGCCGCGACCTTGCCGGCCGGCGCCAGACGGTTGCTCAGGATGCGGGCCAGCGCGGCCGTCTCTTCGAAGGGCGAGCGCTTGATCCACTGGCCGCCGGCCTCGCTGCCCATGAGGATGTTGATGTTGTGCTCGCTGAGCTTTTGTTCGGCCTTGCCGTCGTCACGGTACATGCCCAGCCTTTGGCGGATCAGGCTCACGTCCTCTTTGGTGCCGGCCAGGAAGGTCCAGCCCGGCCCCACCTTGAATTTGGCCGCATATTCCTTGAGCGTCGCGGGCTTGTCCCGCTCCGCATCGATGCTGATGGTGTAGAAAAATACGTCGCGCCCCATGCGGTCGCCCAGGGCCTGCTGCAGCTTGCGCAGGGCGGCGGTTTCCATCGGGCAGCTGTCGGTGCAACGGGTGTAGATGAAGTTGATGGCAAACACCTTGCCTTTGATGAGGTCGTCGTAAAAGCGGACCTTGTTCCCCTCCTGGGTGGTGAGTTCGACGTTGGGAAAGTAGTTGGCGCCCCAGGGAGAGCCCGGCTGGGCGGCCCACGCGGGGCCGCCCTCCAGGTTCGCCGCGAGACCGGCCAGCAGGATCAGAAGGGCTTTGGCCTTCCGGCTTGCGGAAACGATCGTCGCAATCATCGTAGTGACTCCTTAGAAGACAAGACTGTTACTGGGCAGGTGCGGAGCTGGCCGGAACGTCGGCCGCCTTACCGCCCCATCCCGAGGGCAGTTTGAAGCCGCCGTCCACCGTGCTCACGTTGGTGTTGGTCTTGGTGTCGCGCTTCGTGCTGCCGCCGTCGGCGCTGCTGAGCTTGTTGGTCAGACCTTCGCCGTCGTAGTTGGCGCCGTTCCAGGTCGGATAAGGCGTCCGCACCCATTGGGCGTGGCTGGCGTCCTCGCTGTCCCATCGCAGCAGCATGGCGTGATCCTCGTGCTGGGTGTTGTGGCAGTGCTCCACATAGGTGCCGGTGTAGTCGCGCACCCGGATCGCCACGTCGATGTCGGCAGCGGAGTTCATCTCAGGCCCGAGCCGGTACATGTCCTTGCGGGCGAACTTTTCCCAGGGTGGTGGGGCCACGCCGTTCTTCAGGATGATCTGGCCTTCCTCGAAGTGGATGTGGGCCGGATGCGACCAGCCGCCGGACGGGTTGTGCAGATGCCAGATCTCCACGGCGCCGCCCTGTTTGCGGTCAAGGAGGCTCTTGATGCCTGCGGGAGCCGCGGAGATCCGATCGACCGATGCGGTCTGCAGCGGACCTCCGTCGGTGGAAATTGCCCAAGGCAAGCCGTCGGTGATGGTGTCGGGCCGCTTGCCGAAGGTGAAGGACCGGTGAATGGCGTTGGCCAGTTCGGTCGAGGTGAAGGTCGGCTTGGGCAGCAGCACCTTCTTGCCTTCCGCGTAGTCGGCCGGGTTCATGCTGTTGTCCTTACATCCACCCGTGGCGGCCTTGCTGGAATCATAGATTGCCGTATCTGGCTGGCAGGAGCGGATGCGGAACTCCATGAATTTGCCGATGGCCAGGTCGGTGCCCTTATACGCGTTCTTGTTGCTGGAGTTGAACGCATCGAAGGCGGCTGCCAGTTTGACCGGGATGGTTTTTGGACCGGCGCCGGTCACGTGTTCCATCAGGTTGACCAAATAGACCTTGACGAAATTGCCGCTGCTGTCCTTGGGGACCGAGCTGAAGTCGACGATGACGTCGTCGCGCTCGGCGATGGACTGGGTGGGAAGCCCCTCATTGCCAGACAGGGAATGGGGGAACAGCACCGAATGCTCCATCAGGTTGCCATCATTGCCGACCATCCACATGGGCACTTGCAGGTAGCTGCCAGGCTTTTTCGGATCCTCATAGGCCATGGCGATCTTCATGTAGCGCGAAACGCTGCCGTTGAGGATGCGGAACCGGTACTTGCGGGCGCGTACGTCCATGAAGGGCTTGTAGACCCAGTTCACGGTCATCACGTCGCCCAAGTAGCCGTCGGTGATGAGCGGGTTGAAAAACAGCTGGCCGCTCTGGTCGAAGGCCTTGTCGCCGATCACCAGGTTGACGTCGTAGTCGCGGTTGCCCCAGCTGTTGGCATTGCCGCTGGGGAGACGCAGATTGACGCCGTCGTTGACGGTTTCGTTGCCGCGGTCGATCCGGCTGTAGTAGTTCATCATCGCCGCATTGCCCTTGTAGACGTTCTGGGCGGTGAAGTCGATCATGTGGTCGTGGAACCAGTGGGTGCTCATCGTTTCGCGGTAGTCTCCGGGAACCTTGGCATACCCCACCGGCTGGCCGGCCGCGTCCAGGATCGGGTTTCCGGATGCATCCTTCGCCGTTTCACAGGGAAACACCCCCACAAACTGCTCCTTGGCCGGTTCGCAGGGCGTCGCCGCACGATCGTCGTTGGCATTGGGATTGATCGAGTCGTGGCCTGCCAGGGTCATGGGCCAGCGGTAGTCATAGTACTGCCCCGGAAAGAAGAAGGCGCCGGCGAAACCGTCGCTTTCGGCCGGGTTGTGGCCATTATGTTCGTGGGTCGAGATGGTGTGGGTGCCGAAGCCACGGTTGCTGTCCACGCTGTTGGTGATGGGCAGCGCGTTGTAGTGGCGGAAGTGCAGGGTCTCACCGTAGCGGGCCAGCAGCAGCTTGGCCGGAATGGTGCCGTCGAAGGTCCACACGGAGCTGCGGTCCTGGTCGGGGAAGTTGCCGTTCAACGGATTGATGTTGACCGGAATGCCCTTGGTGGTCGCTTCAAATTTCGTGATATAGCTGCCTTCCACGGTTGTCTGTGGATCATTGGGCAGAGCCGGCCCACCCGGTGCGTAGGGCGAGGTCACGGTGTTGTAGTAGAGTCCGCCCGGGCCGAATTCGCTGAACCTTGCCGTGACGGTGTTGCCGTTGGTCACTTGGCCGTAATGGTGGGACTGGAAGTCGTTGCGGGCGCCGCCGGCCTCGCGGGCTCCGGCCATGATGGTTTGGAAGAACCGTTTGGGCTGCATCTCCCAGGCATCGGCGGCGGTATTCTTGGGATGCTTCTGATCCCAGCGCTGGTGAGCGAAATCCACACCCCAGGGGCGGCCGTCTTCGGGCATGTTGCTGTCTGCCACGCCTTCGCCGCACCCGACGATCTGGTCCTTCCAGGGATTCTGGCTGACCCAGGCCACGTTGGGCAGGGTCGGGTCGTTCTGCGCGGAGAACTCGGTCAGGGCCGGATAGACGGAATTTTTCTTGATAACTTCGTCCAGTCCTTCGCCGTTACTGTCGGGATTGCCCAAGCAATCCGGCGAGCCGTTCGCGAGGAGCGGGCTCGGCAGCTTTGGGTAGGAAATGCTGCCGTCGGGATTTGTGGTGTCCTCGACTTTATAGGGTTGGGTGCCGAATTCCTCGAACAGCACGATGCGGGCCTTGAAGGGGCGGGCGCCGAACAGCGGGCTCGGTTGGTCGAGTCCTGAGGGCACGGTCAGCGTCCCCGCGTTGGCCATACCGGAATGGATGCCGATCAGGCCGAGTGCCAGCGCCACTCCTGCGGCTGATTGTTTGAACTTCATGACTTGATTCCTCTACGTCTGGAAATGAATTAGTGAACGCGCGGGCATCTGTTGGGAAATTTGTTGTTCCGATTTCCCCGTTCGTAGTACTCGCGATACTCGCCATCACCGTTGCCGTGTTTGCCCACATGTATCGGTCTGCCGGCGCTGTTCACGATCCTTGCCAAGAGAACAGTGTCAGAGCCTGAAATCGATATATCGTTTCTGGGTACATCGTTTAATTCGCCACCTGCTAGTAGGGGTTCAAAAAATATTCGAATTTTATTGAACCTAGATAGGAATAATTCTTGGCTGGCTGTGTAAGTTATTTAAGGCGCTACCTGTCACAAATTTGAGCGTAGAGAAACAAC
>VEPB01000467.1 GCA_012026715.1 Methylococcaceae bacterium
CCCTGGCTGGGCCGGCTGATCGCCTGGCGCAACCGCAGCCCCTGGCTGGCCCGGCTGGGTGAACGGCTACTGGGCATCGACGCCCGCGCCCTATTGCCTGAACCCCTTCCCCAAGCGACCGTCGGCGCGCTTGCCGTCAAGGCCGCGTCCGAAGCGGAGCCCCGGCGTGAAGTGGTGCTGCTGGTGGACAGCTTCAGCCGGTATTACGACCGGGACGTCGTGGACGCGGCCAGGGTGGTGCTGGAAGCGGCCGGCTGCCGCGTGCTGCGGGCCGAACCTTCGCGGGAATCACCGGAACCGGATCGTCCGCTGTGCTGCGGACGGACCTATCTGTCCCAAGGCATGGTGACAGAAGCCCGCCGGGAAGCCCGCAGGACCTTGGACGCACTACTTCCCCACCTCGCCGCCGGGCGCACGGTCATCGGCCTGGAACCGGCTTGTCTGCTGACCTTGCGAGACGAATGGAAAGCTTTGGACCTGGGGGAAGCTGCCGCCGAACTGTCGGGGCAGGCCCTGCTGCTGGAAGAATTCCTCGCCCGCGAAAACCTGCCCCTGGTTTTCAAGCAACCTACGGCACCTTTGCTGGTACACGGCCATTGCCACCAGAAGGCCGCCGGCGCGATGAAATCCCTACGCAAGGTTCTCAAACAGGTGCCCGGACTCCGTTTCAAATTCATCGAAGCCTCCTGCTGTGGCATGGCCGGCAGCTTCGGCATCGAGGCCGAGCACGCCCGGATGGCCCGCACCATGGCCGAAGACGCGCTACTGCCCAGGATCAGGCAACAGCCGGAAGCCGCGATACTCAGCAATGGCTTTTCCTGCCGCAGCCAGATTCGGGCCGGCGCCGCGCGGCCATCCGTCCATCTGGCGCAGTGGCTCAGGGACCACCTGGCGACGGACCGGCCGGCCGCCGAAGAGCGTGGCTGAGGCAACATTGGCGTACTCGCGGGGCCGGTGAACCGCCGCC
This sequence comes from Methylococcaceae bacterium, assembly GCA_012026715.1. Lineage (GTDB taxonomy): Bacteria > Pseudomonadota > Gammaproteobacteria > Methylococcales > Methylococcaceae > VEPB01. The sequence continues at coordinate 968 of VEPB01000467.1, forward strand.
ATACCCATACAATCACGCCGATATCCGGAGCAGACGATTTCCCATTTTCTAAAATGGCGTTATCGTTGCCTCACCATTGATCCCAACCTTGCCCCGGAGACTGCCATGATGTTGCGCACCCGATCACCCGCCCTGTCCTCGGCCTTGGCCGCCACCCTGCTGGCCCTTGGCTTATCCTGCGCCCTGCCCTGCCGGGCCGAAGCGCCCAAGTCCGGCGCCGTGCCGGCCCTGCCCGCCATCGCCGACAGCGCCCGTCAAAAGATCCTGGGACATTTGCAGGAAGTCAAACTAGCCCGGCTGCAAGGCTGGCCCAGCATCATCTTCTACTGCCCCATCGACGAAGCGCCCACCCCCGCAATCAAGGAGATCTGCCAGCAAAGCTACAAGACCCTCGAAGAGCAGGCGGTTAAGCACAAGATGAAATTCCGCAAGGCCCAGAACCTCAATGAAGTCATTCTGCTGCCGACCCTGACCGGCGATCTGAAACTGGTCATCGACCTGCTGCCCAGCGCTCCGAGCGACAGCGCCTCCGCCATCTCCGCCACCATCTCGGTGCTGGCCCACTACAGCCGCGCCATCAACCGCGCCCTGGATCTCCCCAGTCCGGAACAGGCCCAGACCGGCCATCCGGTGATGACTCCCCAGCATGTCGACGCGCTGCTGTGGGATGCAGCCTTCATCAAAGCCACCGCCGGACCCCAGAGCGAACTGGTGGCCCCCGTCATCGCGGGGATCAACCAGAAACTAGAAGCTTTTTTTGCCGATTACGGCAAGGCCAATCAACACCAGCCCTGATTCGCCTCGGCGTGCTCTGGCGGCTGACGGCAACCGCCAGAGTCGGGAGCGTCCGCCACAGCCGAGCGTTCAGCGCAACAGGGTGATCCGCATGGACAGGTCGATGGCCTTCACATTCTTGGTGAGGGCTCCGATCGAGATGAAGTCGACTCCGGTCTCGGCAATGGCACGAAGCCCGGCGAGTTCCACGTTGCCGGATACCTCCAGCTTGGCCCGTCGGGCGGTGAGGACGACCGCTTGGCGCATGGCGCTGAGCTCGAAGTTGTCCAGCAGAATCCGCTCGGCGCCGGCCTCGATGGCCTGCATCAGTTCGTCGAGGGTCTCCACCTCCACTTCCACCGGAATGTCGGCGCCCAGATCGCGCGCCTGCATCACGGCTTTGGCGATGGATCCGGCAGCCAGGATATGGTTCTCCTTGATGAGGATGCCGTCGTACAGACCCATCCGGTGATTGTGGCAGCCGCCGCAACGTACCGCGTACTTTTGGGCCTTGCGCAGTCCCGGTATGGTCTTGCGAGTGTCGAGGATCTGCACCGGCAGATCGGCCACCACCTCGGCGTAGCGGCGCGCCTCGGTAGCGGTAGCCGACAGCGTCTGCAGAAGGTTAAGGGCGGTGCGCTCACCCGTGAGCAGGCTACGGGCCGGCCCCTGCAACCGGCACAATAGCGTTCCCGCCGCCACTTTGGTCCCTTCCGCCACCGGCCACTGGATGCTGACGGCCGCATCGAGGTGTTCGAACACCGCCGCGAACCAAGCCTGACCACACACGACCATCGTCTCGCGGGTGATCACTTCGGCGGTGGCTCGGGTACTCTGAGGAACGATGAGGGCAGTGACATCCCCCACTCCGATGTCTTCCTCCAGCAAGCGTTCAATGTCGGCAGAATGGATGAGCATGTCCAGGACTCCGGTAAGTCGACAAAGCATAGCGGGTCCGCCACGGAGTGACGAGAATCCCCTCGAAGACGCAGCGGCGACCCGACCGGCGACCGGAAGTACTTGTTTCGCAACATAATTATAAGTCATTGTTCCATCAGGTTTTTTCTCATGTCAACAGATGTTACAATGCCCCTGCTTCACACCGACTCCCATTCCTTGCAGTGATGCGGCCCCGCATGTCAGTGCGCACCAGCGAAAATCCCGCTCCATCCCACGTATTCGAGATTCGAGGCGGATCGGTTAACGTGCCGGCGCTTCGACTGTTCTGCAGCGATATTCCGGCAATCATCGCGCTGCTTCAGGAGCGGATCCAGCAAGCGCCGGAATTCTTCCGCGATGCGCCGGTGGTGATCGATCTGCACGCCCTGCCGGTCGACGGGGAACCTCTGGATCTGGCGGAACTCGCCTTGGCGCTGCATCAAAACGGCTTGGTACCGGTGGGCATCCGCAGTGGCGAGCCGGGCTACCAGCTAGCGGCCAAACAGGCCCATCTGGCAGTGTTTTCCGAGGTGCGCCACGAGCCATCGCCCAGACCCGCCGAAGCAAAAACTCCGCCGGCGAAGCTACCCGAACCCAAACCGGAACCGCGACCCGCGGCCGTCCCCACCCGCATCATCCAGCAGCCAGTCCGTTCCGGACAGCGCATTTACGCAACCGGCGACCTGATCGTGCTGGCTCCTGTGAGTGCCGGTGCGGAGATCATGGCGGACGGCAACATCCATGTGTATGGATCGCTGCGCGGCCGTGCCTTGGCGGGAGTCCAGGGCAACGCCGCCAGCCGGATTTTTTGCATGGATCTGCAGGCGGAACTGGTTTCCGTGGCCGGCCACTACAAGGTCAGCGAAAGCCTGGACCCGTCGGTGCGGAGCAAGCCGGTCCAGGTCTATCTCAGCAACGACGCCCTGATCGTCGAAGATTTGTAATTCCCTTAAGTTCGCTCGTTTGGAGGGTTTCAGTGGCACGCATCATCGTTGTAACTTCGGGCAAAGGCGGGGGCGGCAAGACCACCACCAGCGCCGCTATTTCCATGGGGCTGGCTCTGCAGGGCAAGCGCACCGCCGTCATCGACTTCGACGTGGGACTGCGCAACCTGGACCTGATCATGGGCTGCGAGCGCCGGGTGGTATATGACTTCGTCAACGTGATCAACGGCGAGGCCAACCTCAACCAGGCCCTGATCAAGGACAAGCGCTGCGACAATCTGTTCGTTCTTCCCGCTTCCCAGACCCGCGACAAGGATTCGCTGACCCAGGAAGGCGTCGGCAAGGTGCTGGAAAACCTCTCCAAGGACTTTGACTACGTGGTCTGCGACTCTCCCGCCGGCATCGAGCGGGGCGCCACCCTGGCCATGTACTACGCCGACGATGCGGTGGTGGTGACCAATCCGGAAGTGTCCTCGGTGCGCGACTCCGACCGCATGCTGGGCATTCTGGCGAGCAAATCGCGGCGCGCCGAGCAGGGCGAAGAACCGATCAAGGAGTACCTGCTGCTGACGCGTTATTCGCCGCAGCGGGTCAAGCTCGGCGAAATGCTGAGCGTGGACGACGTCCAGGAAATCCTGTCGCTGCACCTGTTGGGGGTCATCCCCGAGTCCAAGGCGGTCCTCAACGCCTCCAACTCCGGCACGCCGGTCATTCTGGACGACAAGAGCGACGCCGGTCAGGCATACGGCGACGTGGTGCGGCGCTACCTGGGCGAAACCGTGCCCCATCGGTTCCTGGAAGAGGAAAAGAAGGGCCTGTTCGGACGACTGTTCGGAGGGTAAACATGGGCTTACTCGATTATTTCCGCAGCTCCCGGCCGGCCTCCGCGGCGGTCGCCAAGGAGCGGCTACAGATCCTCATCGCCCACGAGCGTGCCCAGCGCGGCAAGCCCGACTACCTACCCAAGCTCCAGCAGGAGTTGCTCGAGGTGATCCGCAAATACGTCAGCGTCGACGACGATGCCATCTCGGTCACCATGGAGCAGGACGAGGACCGGGAAATCCTGGGCGTCAACATCATCCTGCCGGACGACGGCGAGCGTCCTCGGCGCGGCGGCGGCTAACGCTCGGCTTCGCCCTTGGGCGGACTTGCGAACAGCCGCAATCGTCCCTGCACGGCCTGCGACCAATCTTCGCTGCGGAACTCGACCGCAACGATACCCGAGGTGGGAATGTCGTCGATGCGCTCCCCGCTCAGCAAGCCGTTGGCAAAATCGGTCAGGACCGGGTTATGCCCCACCACGCAGACCCGGCTCAGCCTAGGATCCATGGTGTCCAGCAACCGCCGCAGCTCCTCGGTGCCGCCGTCATAGATTTCACTCCGAAACACGATGCGATCTTTGTCAAAATCCAGCCCGGCCGCCATTTTGCGCGCGGTCTTGACGGCCCGCCTTGCCGGACTGGAAAAAATGGCATCCGGTATCAGATCCTGGCGCCGCAAGAAGCTCCCGATCCAGGGCGCATCGCGCTTGCCGCGGCCATTGAGCGGGCGGTCGCGATCGTTGAGCGACGGATCGGTCCAACTGGATTTGGCATGGCGGACCAGAATAAGAGTCTTCAAGATGCTGCCCTTCCGTCACCTGACGCCGCCGCAGTATAACCGTCGACGCCATGGCTCCAAAGGTCGGGCGATGTATAATTTTCGTTTCACCGGACCCGGCCAAAAACCCGCCGCCGCGGCAGTCCACGCAGGCTGGCTCGATATTGGGTTCTAAAGCCTTAATTTTTAGCCGGATTTCCTCGTCAGTCTCAACACAGGGTATGCCCTTGAAGATACCAGTCTGGTTCATTGCCTCGCTGTTACTGTTGGCCGCCGCGACCGTCCCGGCCGAGCCGGCCAAGCCGGCCGCCCCCCATCCGGTGACCCAGCCCCAGCCCTTCCAGTTCGTCGATGTGGAACGGCGCGCCAAGGAATTGGCCGCAAAACCCTACGCCAGGGACGATGCCGGCATGCCGGAATTCCTGGGACACCTGGATTACGATCAGTACCGGGACATCCGTTACAAGGCCGACAAGGCGCTGTGGAAGGAAGAAGGTTTGCCATTCCAGATCCAGCTGTTCCACCGCGGCTTCATGTTCAAGGACCGGGTCAACATCAATGTGGTGGACCAGGGCGTCGCCACCCGCCTGGCCTATTCGCCGGAGTTGTTCGACTTCGGCAAGAACAGCTTCCCCAGCCCCTTGCCTGCCGACCTGGGTTTCGCCGGCCTGCGCTTCCACCATCCCTTGCGGCACGACGACGTGTTCGACGAAGTCACGGTATTCCTCGGCGCCAGTTACTTCCGTGCGGTCGGACTAGGCCAGGCCTACGGCCTTTCGGCTCGCGGACTGGCGCTTGACACGGGTTTGGCAAAGGCCGAGGAATTCCCCATCTTCCGCGAGTTCTGGGTGGAAAAGCCCGCCAAGGCGGCCAATGCCCTGGTGGTCTACGCCCTCCTGGACAGTCCCAGCGTCACGGGCGCCTATCGTTTCATCATCCATCCCGGTATCGACCTGACGATGGAGGTCGCCAGCCACATCTACTTCCGCAAGGGCGTTGAACGGCTCGGCATCGCTCCGCTCACCAGCATGTTCTTCCGGGGCGAGAACACCGACCGCTTCGTCGATGACTTCCGCCCCGAGATCCACGACTCCGACGGCCTGTTGATCAACCGCAGCAATGGCGAATGGGTTTGGCGCCCGCTGAACAACCCCAAACTGCTCCGGGTCAGCGTGTTCAAGGACACCAAGCCGGCCGGTTTCGGCCTCATGACACGGGACCGCAATTTCGATCATTACCAGGACCTGGAGGCCCATTACCACGAGCGTCCCAGCGTTTGGGTGGAAGCCATCGGAGACTGGGGTCCCGGTTCGGTTTATCTGATTGAAATTCCGAGTGACGCCGAAAAATACGACAACATCGTGGCATTCTGGGTACCCGACCAGGTCAGCGGCGAAGGCAAGGACTACCAGTTCGGCTACCGCCTGCATTTCCTAAAGGATCCCGTGGCCCAAGGCAACCTAGCCCGGACCGAAGCCAGCCGCATCGGCTCCAGCAGCCCCGCGGTCGGCAACGGTCTTGGCCGCAAGTTCGTGGTGGACTTCAGCGGCGAAACCCTCAAGCTGCTGAGCGAAAAAGCCGCGGTCGAGCCCGAAATCGGCGCGTCCTCAGGCCAAATTCTCAATCCCGTGATTCAAAAAAATCTGGAAACCGGCGCCTGGCGCCTGAGCTTCGATCTGGTCCCGGAAAAGGACAAGGATCCGGTCGAACTGCGCGCCCTCCTAAAATCCCGCGGCGAAGTCCTGACAGAGACCTGGGTGTATCAGTGGAGCGGTAAATGAACGGAGTCATCGCCACGGCGGCCGAGCACCACGACGCAGCCAGCCTGAACCTGGTACGCCGACGTTTGACGGCATACCTGGAACAACTGAAGGTGACCGACCCTGGCCTGATCGAAACACTGCTGGAAGAAAGCATGAAGCGCGCCGAGCGGCGTTCCGCTTCCGGCGATACCGACGAACTGATGCGGCGGGCGCTGGAAGAAATCCAGCGCCGCATCGACGCGGCAGTCGCGAAGGTCTATGGACTCAACCCCGTGAAGGACATGCATCGGGTTGCCGCGGCCCGCGCCCTCAGCCTCAAAAGCGGATCCCCGAATCTGCAGCTTGAGGCGGTGTTGCGAAGTGCAAGCGCCGATGACACTCCGGCGCTGCCCGCCCTCCCGGCAGCAACTCCGCCGGAAGCCCGGCTCAGCATGCATCCTGAGCCCATCGCGTTTTTCTTCGGCCCACCGTCGACTGCATCCCATTGAATCCCTCCATGAATCAGGCCACCGCCCCCGATAGCCGCCGGCAACGTAAGGTCGTCGCGACCTACCGGCGGGTGCTGTTCTTCTCGCTGGTCATCGCCACCACGCTGACCGCCATGGCCATGATCACCAGCGCCTTCTTTCAAAATGGCTTATCGCCTCAGGAGATGGTGCTGCTGGTGCTTTATACCCTGCTGATCCTCTGGGTGAGCACCTCGTTCTGGACCGCGTTGATCGGCTTTCTGGTCGTCGTGACCGGCGGCGACAAACGCTCGATCGGACGCCTGCCTCCGCGGGCGAGCACGGAAGGCCGCCAGGCGGACACCACGCCGCGCAAGACCGCCCTGGTCATGCCCATTTACAACGAAGACCCCACCCGGGTATTCGGGGGACTGCGCGCGATCTACCGCTCCCTGCTGGACACCGGCCGCATCGACGAATTCGAGCTGTTCATCCTGAGCGACACCCGCGATGCCGATACCTGGCTCGAGGAGGAGGCCAACTGGCTGCAACTGTGCGAGGACTTCGGCGCCCACGGCAAGGTGTTCTACCGCAACCGGGAAAGGAACGTCAGCCGCAAGAGCGGCAACCTGGAGGATTTCTGCACCCGCTGGGGCGGCCGCTACCGCTACATGATCGTGCTGGACGCCGACAGCCTGATGGGCGGCACCGCCCTCACCCGCCTGGTGGACCTGATGGAAGCGCACCCCACGGTCGCCCTGATCCAGTCGCCGCCGCTGCCGGTCAATCACAAGTCGCTGTTCGCCCGCATCCTGCAATTCGGCAGCAGCCTCTACAGCGACGTGTTCACCACCGGCAGCGCCTGGTGGCTGATGTCCGAAAGCAATTATTGGGGCCATAACGCCATCATCCGAATCAAGCCCTTCGTGGAGCATTGCGGGCTGCCCAAGTTGCCGGGGCGGGAACCCTTCGGCGGCGAAATCCTCAGTCACGACTTCGTGGAAGCTGCTTTGCTGCGCAAAGCCGGCTGGGAGGTGTGGCTGGCCTACGACGTGAAGGAGAGTTTCGAAGAACTGCCCCCCACCCTGATCGACTACGCCAAGCGCGACCGCCGCTGGTGCCAGGGCAACATGCAGCACATGAAGATGATCCTGGCACGCGGCTTCTCCGGCATCAGCCGGCTGCACATGCTGATGGGCATCATGTCCTACCTGTCCTCGCCGCTGTGGCTGCTGTTCCTGCTGTTCACCGGCTTCGAGGCCTATGTGCAGAGCCAGACGGTCCCGGTCTATTTCTTCGGCGACAACTTCTATCCGGTCTGGCCGGAATCTTATGCGGTAGAGATGAAAACCGTACTGCTGGTCACCCTGGCCATGCTGTTTCTTCCGAAAGGACTGGGGCTGCTGCTGGTTTATTTTCGCCCGAAGGTGGCGAAGGCTTATGGCGGCTACTTCCGTGTCACCTTGAGCGTGGTGTTGGAAAGCCTGTTCTCCATGCTCACGGCGCCGATTCTGATGCTCTACCAAAGCAAGTTCGTGTTGGCGATCCTGCTGCGCAAGAGCGTGGGTTGGCCCCCCCAGAACCGCGACGACCACCGTCTCGGCTTCAAGGAGGCGACCCTGGCCCACGGCGGCCAGACTATGGTCGGGGTGATCGCAGGCCTGCTCAGCTACCAATACATCCCCAGCTTCTTCTGGTGGTTCACGCCGGTCCTGGCCGGCTTGTTCCTGGCCATCCCCCTGTCGATGATGTCCAGCAGCACTTGGCTCGGTCTGATGGCGAAGCGGCTCGGGTTCTTCCTGACCCCCGAGGAATATTCGCCGTCACCGGTCATCCGTTACTTGAAGGAAAATTTGGAACGCGCCGAGCAGCACCCGGCGGTGGCCCTCGACGGCGAATACGGCAAGCTCATGGATCCGGCCGTCTGTTCAGTTCATCTGGCATTGTTGCCGAACCGCCCGGTCTCCAAGCGCCACCGCTACGAACTGAAAGCCTTGGTCTACCGGGTGATCGAAGAAGGGCCTGAAAGACTCTCATCGGCCGAAAAGCGCGCGCTGGTGGCGGACCCGGAATCGTTGCAGCGACTGCACACCCTGGCCTGGAGCCGCCGAAACCTGCCCACGGGCAATGTCTGAGCCCACCCGGCTTCGCCTGCCTCGTCACCGGACCGACGCCCGTCATGGGGCGTCGGCGATTCTTCCAGCTCCGCGACATTCATGCACACCATCAATGCCCAAGTCCGCCCGGAAGGCACCTTAGAAGTCCTTTCCCGCCTCGAAATCAGCAAGCTGCTGGACAGCAGCAACAGCGGCCTGCAGGAAATCTTCCGGCGCTGTTCCCTGGCGGTCCTCAACTGCGGCAGCCACAGCGACGACAGCCGTGCGGTGCTGGAAAAGTACGCCAGCTTCTCGATCCGGGTGCTGCAGCAGGAGCGGGGCATCAAGCTGGAGCTGTTCAGCGCGCCGGAAGGCGCCTTCGTGGACGGCGAGATGATCCGGGGCATCCGCGAACACCTGTTCTCGGTGCTGCGGGACATCGTTTACACCAATTCCGAAATCGTCTGCAGCAGCGACTTCGATCTGGAACGTTCGGAGGACATCACCAATGCGGTGTTCCACATTCTCCGCAACGCCAATGCCCTGGTGCCCAATCAGCCGCCCAATCTCGCGGTGTGCTGGGGCGGCCACAGCATCGGCCGGGAAGAATACGAATACACCAAGGAAGTCGGCCACGAGATGGGGCTGCGCGGCTTGAACGTCTGCACCGGCTGCGGCCCCGGCGCGATGAAAGGACCCATGAAAGGAGCCACCATTGGCCACGCCAAGCAGCGCATCTACCACACTCGCTACGTCGGCCTCACGGAACCGGGCATCATCGCCGCCGAGCCCCCCAACCCCATCGTCAACCAGTTGGTGATCCTGCCGGACATCGAGAAGCGGCTGGAGGCTTTCGTGCGGCTCGGTCACGGCATCATTGTCTTCCCTGGCGGCGCCGGCACGGCGGAAGAAATCTTCTACCTGCTCGGGGTATTGCTCCACCCGGACAACAAATACCTGCCCTTCCCCCTGGTCTTCACCGGCCCCGCCAGCAGCGCCGACTACTTCCGCCAGATCGCCGCCTTCCTGATGGCCACCATCGGCCACCAGGCCCGCCAGCACTACCGGATCATCCTCGACGATCCGGCCGCGGTGGCGGCAGAGATGAAGGAAGGCTTCGAGCGGGTCAAGCAGTTCCGCAAGCAACACAACGACGCTTACTTCTTCAATTGGCTGCTGAAGATCGACCCTGAGTTCCAGCGCCCCTTCGAAGCCACCCACGAAAACATGGCCCGACTCAACCTGCACCGCGACCAGCCACCCCACCATTTGGCCGCCAATCTCCGCCGCGCCTTTTCCGGCATCGTCGCGGGCAATGTGAAAGCGGACGGCATCCGCGCCATTGAACAACACGGCCCCTTCGAACTCAGCGGCGACCCCTCCATCGTCGGCCCGCTTGACCAGTTGCTGGCGGAGTTCGTTAGACAAGGGAGGATGAAACTGCCGGGCAGCGAGTACCAGCCCTGTTACCGATTGGCGGGCGGGAGCTAACCATCCGCGCAGCGACCTATGCTTTCAGAAGAAGCAACCTCATCCCTTGCGGAAGGCCGATAGACCGTACTCCGGCAATTCCTGCACATTCACAGGTAAATGCCGAAGCTAAAAAGGTATCTCCGTGTCATTGGCCAGATACTTCAAGCCGCAGCCGTCATCGCCTTGTTGGGCTGGTTTCAGGAAGGCGACCCCGACCGTGTATTGGCCGGTGAGCTCTTCCTGCAGATTCGAATGTGTGCTCCGGAAATTGTGGGGGAGACGCCACCGCCGTCGGCAATCCGCCTTTCGATCATCATCGCCATCTTCGTCGCCGGCCGCTTCTTGTCTTGGAAAACGGACTGTCACAAGCCCAAATGACCGCTGAAAAATTCGACTGTCGGGTGGCCATTCTCAAGGTCCACCAGACATGCGCGCAACCTCTACCCAACGATACTTTAGATTTGGCCCAAAATAACTTCCCCGACTTCTCGCCAGAGGGAGTCCGAGCCCACCGGGTCGAATTCTGGAACCCTCTCCCCGCGGGAAGGTCCGCGACTCAAGCGGACGTTTGCGATTGGAGAAGCGGCAGGGTGAGGGCCAAGCGCCTGATGTTTCAACACGCTTACCGCAAGCACGAGGCGCCTGGGCCCTCACCCCAACCCCCGGCGGGTAAACCAGCCCGGTAGGCCGGGCTGGCTCCCCACAGATCCGGACAGGCGCGATTAACGCTTCCGGCTCCTCGGTTGTAGACATTCGCTAGGTGACGGCGGCTTGCCACGGGGGCGGCTCCGGCAGGTGCAGGCGCTCCAGCAGGGGAATCGCAGCACGC
>VEPB01000459.1 GCA_012026715.1 Methylococcaceae bacterium
TGCGCCAGTTCTGTCAGTATCTCCCCGCCATAGTCAATCACCACTTGCTCGGTCATGCCGCTCATTTCCGCGGCCAGTTGGGTGAGCAGTTCGAGTCCGGTAGCCGATTGGGTTTCCCCCAGCAACTGCAGCAGGCGGTAGCTGGCGGCGTTGAGTTCCATGAAATGGACGCTGTCGCTGCGATCTCGATAAACGGCCAGAAAGGTCGGTTGCGGTGGCGCTTCCCCCGGCTGGAATGCCGGGCCGATTTGATGGACCGGGTAATGGTAGGCCAATGGCCAGGCTACTTCCGACAGCCGTAGCGGCGATTGCAGCAAATCCGTTCCGGCGGCCGCCTCCGGCGGTGCGTCTTCTTCGGCGACGCTCAGCGCCAGTTCCACCCATTCGTAATGGGCCAGTTCCAGCAGGAAGGGTGGGTCGCCGCCATGGCTGGTCCGCTCATCGCGCAGAAAGCCAAGGAATTCCTCGGGGATCCCGAGAAAATACGGGGTCGTGCAGCGATGCCGCGCAAAGAAATCGCCCACCAGTTCCATCCATGCTCTTTCGTCCAGCAGCGAGCGCAGCACCGGGAAGCCGCCGGCGATGAAGCTTTCCACGTTGTTGAAGAACAGTTCCCGGTACATGGCCATGCGCTCCGGCCGCACATCGGCCGGTGCCGGGTGGTGCCGGGGATCGCGGATATGGGCCGCGAAGGCGTATTGGGTCCGCTGAAAGGCGGGCAGGGTATCAGCCATGGCGGCGGCGACGTTGCTCGCTGGCCGCAGCCTGAAGGCCGCCGATTTCGGCCACTTCCTGCATCAGTTCAGGCAGCGGCGGGATGTTGAAATCCCGTTCCAGCAAGGTGGGAAAGACGCCGAACAGCTCGTAGGCGCTTTCCAGCAGGGCCCAAACCGACGCGATCACTTCGGCGCCGTGGGTATCCACCAGGAAATCGTCGGCATGCACATAGTGGCCCGCCATGTGGGCATAGGCGATGCGCTGGCCGGGGACGTGGCGGAGGAAGTCGAGGGCGTCGTAACCGTGGTTGACGCTGTTGACATGGATGTTGTTGATGTCTAGCAGCAGGTCGCAGTCGGCCGCCTCCAACACCGCGTTGAGGAAGTCGATCTCGGCCATTTCCTGGCCGGGCGCCGCGTAGTAGGAGATGTTTTCGATGGCGATGCGGCGTTCCAGGATGTCCTGGGTGCGGCGGATGCGGGCCGCGACGTGGTCCACCGCCTCGGATGTGAAGGGGATGGGCATCAGGTCGTAGAGCTGGCCGCCGTCTCCGCAATAGCTTAGATGCTCGCTGTACAGCAGCATGCCATGAAGGTCGAGGAAATCCTTCAGTTCTCGGAGAAAGGCCTCATCCAGCGGGGCCGGGCCTCCGAGGGAGAGGGTGAGTCCATGGCAGACGAAGGGGTAACGTTCGGCTGCCGAACGAAACTGTTTGCCGAGTTTACCGCCCAGCCGCATCCAGTTTTCCGGGGCGACCTCGAAAAAGTCCACCGGAGGGTTGCTGCGCAGCACTTCGTCGATGAAGACTCGGCGCAGACCCAAACCGGCGCCCTGAAGGGCGCCGCGAGTCATCATTGCGGCAGGCAGGCGGCGCCGGCCTGCCGCAAGCGGTAGGGCCTCACTGCGCCTTCGGGGCGGAATCCATCTTCATGCCGGCGGCGCATTTGCCTTCCATCGCCTTCTTTTCGGCGGCAGGATCCTGTTTTTGCTGCATCTCTTTCATGCCGGCGCCACACTTCATTTCCGGCTTCTTCATCATTTCGGCACCGCACTTGCCTTCGCCGCAAGCACCTTCCTTCGCCTTGGGCGGAACCACTTCGCCGCCTTCGGTGGCCACCGCTACATAGCCGGCCGGCAGTTCCTTCATGGCGAACGGGTTCTCGGCGGCGTTGACCGCGGTGGCGCCAAGGGTGGTGACGATGGTGGCGCCGATGAGATTGGCCAGAGACTTGGTGTTTTGCGTACTCATGTATAGGAATCCTCGGGTTTGTTTTTGAATGTGCGGCGAATCGAGTCGCGGCGATGGTTAGACCGCCCCTTCCCATTTAGTTGCGATGGCGCCCGATTCCGACCGACGGTTTCCATCGAACCGCATCGACTGAGTATTTTCACACAGCTTCGCGGGTTCGCGCAGCTGTCGGAAAAAACCGGCGCCCCTCGCGGTGGCGCCGGCTGTTCGGAGTGGTGCGGTGGATACGCCGCTATTTGTTCTTGCCTTTGCCCTTGCCCTTACCTTTGCCGCCGCCATTACCCGCAGGCGGCGACTCGACGTTCGGCAGTTCCGGGGTGAAATCCACCAGATCGTTGGTGTCGTCGTCGAACACGGTAGCCTCGTCCAGGCAGTTGGTGGGCGTGGAGGTCAGGGCCACGGTGTTGTTGTGCCCCACGCCACGGCCGGTGCGGTAGGCGTGCTGGTGGTAGGGGACGAAGTTCCATAGCGGCGAACCGGCGACCGCCTGCAGCCGCAGTCCGATGGCGCTGAGGTCGGCGCCCGTGGCGGCGGGAATCGTAATGCTCAGGGTGGTGGGGGACACCGAGGGGTCTACCGCGTGGGCCGGAGAACCGAGGTCGTCATCGACCCGGTAGACGGCGCAGTAGGGCGATGCGGCGGGAACCATGCGATCGAAGCTCAAGGTCCGACTGGACGCGGTCGGCTGCGTTTGGCTCAGCGTGACCGTCAGGTTGGCGACCGGTGCAACGATGGGGAGGGAAGGGACGCTATGGGTCTGGGCGCAGATCAGCACCTTCTTGATATCGAAGCCCGGAGCAACCTGCAGCGTTCTGGAAATGACCCCGCCGGACTCCGGCAGAACCACGGTGATCGGGGCCTTGTCCGATCCCAGGGTGGTGGCCACCGGAGTCACCGTAACGACTCCGCTAGCGTCGGTGAGGCTCTGGTTGAAATCGAACGGGTTCAGCCATTGGGTGGTTCGGAACGTCAAACTGGCGGGCTCGCACAGCAGGCCGGTGGCAACTGCATTGCTGGCGCTGCCCAGTGCGAGAACGGTGGATACGGCAAGCCACGGAACATGGCGTTTATTCATCAAGGTTCCTCGATGGGAGTGGGTTGGTGCTGCGGAATTAGCATGTGGCGTGCCATGATGGGGCACACTATTAAGCGATTGAATCGATGAGGTGCGAAGCCCCAACCGGGGCGGTGTTTCCGAAAGGATTGTCGCCCGGCGGAGACAGTCCTGCTCTCCAGGAGCGGCAAATCCCTCAGGCTTCGGTCTTGTCGGGAAATTCGCACAGGTCGGCGATGGGACAGCTGCCGCAGCGGGGTTTGCGCGCGATGCAGGTATAACGTCCATGCAGGATCAGGAGATGATGGGCATCCTTGCGATGCTGCGGAGGCACTGTCCGGGTGAGTTTGCGTTCCACCTCCAGCACATTTTTGCCTGTCGCCAATCGGCTACGATTGGCGACCCGGAAGATGTGGGTGTCGACCGCGATGGTTTCCTGGCCGAAGGCGGTATTGAGGATGACATTGGCGGTTTTGCGCCCGACGCCCGGTAGCGCTTCCAACGCCGTTCGATCCTGCGGCACCTCGCCGCCGTGGCGTTCCAGCAGTTGCCCGCAGAGGGCGATGATGTTTTTGGCTTTGGTATTGAACAGTCCGATGGTCTTGATGTACTCCTTCAGCCTTTCCTCCCCCAAATCGCCGATAGCCTGAGGCGTATTGGCCACCGGAAACAGCAGCGCGGTCGCCTTGTTGACCCCCTTGTCGGTGGCTTGGGCCGACAGGACCACCGCAACCAATAATTCGAACGGTGTCGCGTAGTCGAGCTCGGTGACCGGTTCCGGTATGGCTTGGGCCAGCCGGTCGAAGATGGCAAGACGCTTGGCGGCGTTCATGGGCACAGGGTCGGTTGGAGTCGGTCGGATTTTAAGCCAGCCCCGCGCCGGCGGCCACCGGCGGCGCCATGGGCTAGTCTTTGGACCATGATGAAACGTTCGTCACCGCCCTCGTTGCCGCTGTTGCCGACCCTGCTGGCGCTGTTGATGCTGCTGGCCTGCACGCCGGTGTCGGAATCGGACTACAGCCCCGAGTACGGCTCGGCCCCGGCCGCGGCGGTGCGGGAGTACCTGTTCGGGGTGCATCCGCTGCACAATCCGGAGCGGCTCAACGAGCTGTTCGGCCCCATCATGGACTACCTGGGCGAACGCATTCCCGGTGTCCGCTTTCGCCTGGAGGCCTCCCGCAATTACGCGGCTTTCGAGGACAAATTGTACGGGCGCCGCTTCGACTTCGCCTTGCCCAACCCCTACCAGACCGTGAAAGCCCTGGAGCGGGGTTATCGGGTGTTCGGCAAGATGGGAAATGACGAGGATTTCCGCGGCATCATCCTGGTGCGCAAGGACAGCCCGATCCGCGACATCGCGGACCTGGAGGGTGGGGCAATCAGTTTTCCCGCTCCCACCGCCCTGGCTGCCGCCATGTTGCCGCAATACTACCTGCAGACCCATGGCCTGGACGTGATGAAGGACGTCGAGTTGCGCTACGTGGGGTCGCAGGAATCGTCCATCATGAACGTCTACCTGGGCCAGGTGGCTGCCGGGGCGACCTGGCCGCCGCCCTGGCGCGCCTTTGCCAAAGAACATCCGGAAGTGGATGCCGCGCTCAAGGTGATGTGGCAGACCGCCCCACTTCCCAACAACAGCCTGATGGCGCGTGACGACATGGATCCGAACCTGGTGGCGCAGGTCGGTACGGCGCTGTTCGGCTTGCAGGAGCATGCGCGGGGCAAGGTCTGGCTGGAACGCATGGCGGTCGTCAGCTTCGTGCCCGCCGATGAACACAGCTATGCGCCGGTTCGGGATTTCCTGGAGGAATTCCGGCGCACCGTCCGACCGCTCGAAGGGCCTTGAACCACTGCCATGGCCATTCGCCTGCTCCGATTCTGGTCATCGTCCATCCGCCGACGGCTGGTGTTAGGTATTGTGCTGATCCACGCCGTG
The DNA here is from genome assembly GCA_012026715.1 of Methylococcaceae bacterium. GTDB lineage: Bacteria > Pseudomonadota > Gammaproteobacteria > Methylococcales > Methylococcaceae > VEPB01. Next base: position 4,957 of record VEPB01000459.1, read on the forward strand.
ATGATGTCGGTGTTCGTGTACGACCTGGTGGAGCGGCAGCGCGAGTTCCTGTTGCAGCAAAGCCGCGGCGATGCCTTGCGGCTGGCCCAGACCCTGGCGACCAGCAGCGCCTCCTGGCTGCTGGCCGACGACGTCAGCGGATTGCAGGAAGTGGTCCTTGCCCAACGAAACTTTCCCAACCTGCGCTACGCCATGGTGCTGTCGCGTGACGGGCGGGTGCTGGGGCACAGTGCGCCGGACAGGATCGGCAGCTATGTGGTGGACGAGATCAGCCGCGGCTTGCTGGCGGCGCAACCGCAATTGCGCGATCTGGTCTTGAGTTCCCGACTGATCGATGTGGCGGCTCCCATCGTCACCGGCGACCGGCTGATCGGCTGGGCGCGGGTTGGCATCGGCCAGGACCATATCGGCGCCAGCCTGCAGCAGGTGGTGCGCGATGGCCAGCTGTTCGCCCTGGTGGCGATCGCCCTGGGGGCGGTATTCGCGGCGCTCATGGCGAGGGGGCTGACGGGGGGGCTGCGGCAGCTGATCCGGGTCAGCTCCGAAATCAGCGGCGGTCATGGTAGCGCGAGGGCGCGGGTGACGGGGGAAGACGAGTTGGCGGTGCTGGCGGAAGCTTTTAACCGCATGCTGGACGCCTTGGAGCGCCAGGTTGAGGACCAGAAGGCGACGGAGCTGCGCTTGGCCCGCCGCAGCGCCGAGTTCGCGGCCATGTTCCGTTCCATCCCCGAAGCCGTGTTCGTCACCAACCTGGCGCGCCACATCGTGCTGATGAACCCGGCGGCGCTGTCTCTGTTCGGTTACGCGGAGGAGGAACTGCTGGGCCAAAGCATCGAGAAGATTTACGCGCGCCACGAGGATTTCGTCGAGCAGGGACGGCTCCGCTATTCCCCCCACGTGCCCGACGGCGTCCTGCCCTTGTTCGAGATCGAATTCCGCCGTAAGGATGGCACCCCGGTTTATTCCCGCGTCATGGGTGCCCAGATTCGCGACGATCAGGGCACTGTCAGCGGTTTCGTGTCCCTGATCCAGGATGTCAGCCGGGAGCGCCAGGCCGAGCATCAGCTGCTGCTGGCGTCTCAGGTGTTCGACAACACCAGCGAGGGCATCGTCATGACCGATCGCCACAATCGCATCGTGACGGTCAACCGGGCATTTTCGGAAATTACCGGGTACGATCCGGACGAGGTGGTCGGCCTGTGTGCCGCCAGCCTGCACGCCGAACGGCACGGCCCGGAGTTTTACGAAGCCATGTGGGATAAGCTCAAGGCCCTGGGCTCGTGGCGCGGCGAGTTGTGGAACCGGCGCAAGGACGGCTCGGTGTACCCCCAGTGGATGGCGGTCAGTGCCGTGCGCGGCAGCGATGGTGCCATCGTCAACTACGTGGGCATCTTCTCCGACATGACCGAGCGCAAGGCGGCCGACGAGCGGGTCCGCTTCCTCGCCCAGCACGACGGCCTTACCGGATTGCCCAACCGCATGTTGCTGGTGGAGCGCCTGCAGCATGCCGTCAGTCGGGCGCGGCGCGACTGCAATGAAATCGCGGTGCTGTTCATCGATTACGACCGTTTCAAGTTCGTCAACGACTCCCTCGGCCACCATGCCGGCGATGACTTGCTGGTCCAGGTGGCGGAGCGCTTGCGGCAATGTGTCCGGGAGAAAGACACCGTGGCCCGCCTCGGTGGCGACGAGTTCGTGATCGTGCTGGAAGACCTGACGGAAGATCGCGGCGCCGCGACGGTCGCGCGCAAGGTGCTGCAGCGTTCCCACGAGCCCTATCATGTGGCGGGCCAGGACGTGACGCTGACAGCCAGCATCGGGGTCAGCCTGTTTCCGCGGGACGGCGATACCGCCGACAGCTTGATCAAGAACGCTGATGCGGCCATGTATCACGCCAAGAACGAAGGCCGCGACAACTTCCAGTTCTATACCACGGAACTCAACGCCCAAATCCTGGACCGGCTGTGGATGGAATCCAAGCTGCGGCGGGCCTTGGATGCCAACGAACTGCTGCTGTACTACCAGCCCCAGGTCAACACCGTCAGCGGGGAAGTGGTGGGGTTGGAGGCCCTGGTGCGCTGGCAACATCCCGAACATGGCCTGATCTCGCCCGCTCGCTTCATTCCGGTCGCGGAGGAAACCGGACTGATCGTCGCCATCGGCGAATGGGTGATCCGGGAGGCTTGTCGGCAAAACCGCCTTTGGCAGAGCCGAGGCATCGCCAGGGTGCCGGTGGCCGTGAACATCTCTGCCATGCAATACCGGGCCGACCGATTCCTCGACTCGGTTCGGGCGGCGCTTCGCGACAGCGGCCTGGACGCCCGGTATCTGGAGCTGGAACTGACCGAATCGTTGCTGATGCAGCAGGTCGACAACA
>VEPB01000206.1 GCA_012026715.1 Methylococcaceae bacterium
GCGCCTCCTCCCCCGCCGCTACCAGCTGCGTCGGTTGCTAAGCCAGTCGCGGCGCCGGCCAAACCCCCGGCGCCGGCGGCCAAGCCGGTCGAAGCTGCAGCGCCTGGAGGGCATGAGAACGCCGAGGCGGTGCAAACCCTTAGGGTCGATGTTGACAAGATCGACAAGGTCATGGACCTGACTGGCGAAGTCGTGCTGGTGCGCAACCGGTTGCTGAACATTGCTCATCGATTGGACCAGCATTATCCCGACGACGAGAACGTCCAGAGCCTCAGCGAGGCGGTGGCCTTCCTGGACCTGATCACGTCCGACATGCAACTGGGCGTGATGAAGATGCGAATGCAGCCGATCCAGAAGGTCTTCAGCAAGTTTCCGCGGTTGGTCCGGGACTTGTCAGGGCAACTGGGCAAGCTGGTGGATCTCAAACTGTCCGGTGAAGACACCGAGGTGGACCGCTCGGTCATTGAAGAAATCGGCGACCCGATGGTCCACATCATCCGCAATGCCATGGATCACGGTTTGGAGATGCCCCAGGACCGGCGCGCCTCGGGCAAATCGGAGCGGGGTACGATTTTCATCGGCGCTTCCCAGAAGGGTAACCAGATCGTCATCGAAGTTTCGGACGACGGTCGCGGCATCAATCTCGAGCGGGTGAAGCGCAAGGCCATCGAGCGCAAACTCATCAGCGAGGACGAGGCCGCTCGCCTGAGCGAGGAAGCGGCGATCAACCTGCTGTTCCTGCCGGGCTTTTCGACCAATGACGTGGCCACCGAGATTTCCGGCCGCGGGGTCGGGATGGATGTGGTCAAGACCAATATCTCCAAGCTCAACGGCACGGTGGAGGTAACCACGAACCAGGGCAAGGGGTCGACCTTCACGATCCGAATCCCGCTGACCCTGGCCATCATCCAGACCCTCATGGTGCGTGCCGGCGGCGAGCAGTATGCCATTCCGCTGGCCCCCGTCGAGGAGACCTTGATGATCACCAAGGAGCATTTGTCGGAGATCTCGGGTTCCGAGGCGCTGGGCATCCGCGGCAGGGTCTATCCCCTGTTCCGCCTGGCCGACGTGCTGGGACACCACGAGGAGGGCGAGCCGGAGTTCCGCTATGCCGTGGTGGTATCCATCGGCGACAAGCGCTTCTGTGTCTGCGTCGACGAATTGCTCGGCCAGGAGGAAGTCGTCATCAAGTCGGTGGCTGGTATCAACGTCAAGGCGTCCTACCTGCTGGGCGCCACGATTACCGGCGACGGCCGGGTGGTGTTCATCCTCGATCTGGCCGCCCTCGCGGTGGCGGGATTGGAAACAATGGCCGCTTGAGGCTGATTTGCAACGAATTGAGGTCCGGTCCTTCTTGTTTGAGAACGGCGCCGCACTGAACTGAGGACGGAGGTCACTGTGCTGCAATACATCGGTTTCCATCTCCATGGAAGCGAATATGCAATCCCGATCACCAAGGTCCGGGAGATCATCAACCTTCCGGAAATTACCACGTTACCGGACTCGCCGGCCTATCTGCAGGGAGTTACCAATCTGCGTGGCAGCGTGATTCCCATCGTAAACATCAAGCGGCTCATGCAGCTGCCGGAAATCGAGCAGTCAGCCCCCAAGGTTATCGTCATTGCCAGCGGCAAGATGACGTTCGGGGTGCTGGTGGACGACATCACCGGGGTGGAAAACATCGACGACGCCAGCATCGAGTCGCCCGAGTCCATGCGGCACGGCCGGGTCGAACAGGTCGAAGGGGTGGCCAAGCTGGGCAACCGGCTGGTGGTTCTGCTGGACCCTAAAAAACTGATTCCGTTGCAGGATCAGTCCATGCTGGAAGATGTCAACGAGGATTTCACGGTGTCCTCGTCCGGGGATATCGTCGAAGTGCGGCGTACCGTGCAGACCATGGGAGGGACCGTACAGGTCAAGGAGTTCCACGACGCCAAGCAGTTCTTCGAGAAGAAGGTTTCCTCCGATTCCAACGATCCGCGCCTGCTCCTGTTCAACGAGATGATGGCCTTCATGGATGCCATCTCGGGATCCGACTACGAGCGGGCCGACAGCATCATGCAGGGCATCATCAAGGACAGCCAGGGCGACTTGTACAAGGAAGTCGGCAAGGTGACCCGCAAGCTGCACGATGCCCTCAAGTCATTCCACGATTCCATCGATCCCAAGCTTCGGGACTTGGCGACCACCGACATGCCCAATGCCAAGGATAAGCTGGAATTCGTGATCAAGAGTACCGAGGAAGCGGCCAACAAGACCATGGGCATCGTCGAAAAGTACATCGCTTCGATGGATACCTTGAGTGGCCATATCAGCAAACTGCAGAAACCGGCCGACTCGGTCCAGTACTTGAAGGCGTTTCAGGCGGAACTGGAAGAGGACATGAACGCGGTGCTGATGACCCAGTCGTTTCAGGATCTCACCGGCCAGACCATTAAGAAGGTCATCGCCTTGGTTTCCAACCTGGAGCGCGAACTGGTCGAACTGATCGCCACCTTCGGGGTGAAGCTCGAATCCATTACCGAAACCGAACAACAGGCCGTGGTGTCCGAGAAGGTCTCCCAGTCCGATGTGGACGATCTGCTCAAAGAATTCGGATTTTGATGAACACGCGGGCGGCCAGCGTCCTGTCTATGAGCGCCGCTCTGGGGCCTGCAACGATTGAGCGGATGCGATGACCATTCGGGCCTTGGTGGTCGATGACTCGGCCTTTATCCGCAATGCGGTCATCATGATGCTGGAGTCCGATCCGGAGATCAAAGTGGTCGGCAATGCCAGGAACGGCGCCGAGGCGATTGAGAAGGTCGCTCAGCTCAAGCCTGACGTGGTGACCCTGGATATCGAGATGCCCGGTATGGACGGCATGACCGCGCTGCGGACCATCATGGAGAAGACCCCGGTGCCGGTCATCATGCTGAGCTCGCTGACGACAGAGGGCGCGAGGACGACGCTGGATGCGCTGGATATTGGCGCCGTGGATTTCATACCTAAGAATTTGTCGGAATTGTCCGTCAATATCGTGACGATCAAGAAGATCCTGATCGACAAGGTGAAGGCGGTAGCGAACAAAGAAGGCGCAACCATGCAAGCTTATCGCCCGCCGCTCCCGGCGAGCTCGAAAGTCGCGATTCCGCCCCGGGTTTCCGGTGCCCGCAAGGTTTCCATCGTTGCAATCGGAACCTCGACCGGAGGACCCAAGGCGTTACAGGATATTCTGCCGCGCCTCCCGGCCAATTTCCCGGTGCCCATCGTGATTGCCCAGCATATGCCGGCCAACTTCACCAAACCCTTCGCCGATCGCCTGGATCAGCTGAGTCAGTTGAGCGTGAAGGAAGCAGAAGAAGGCGAACCGTTGAAGCCGGGGGTCGCGTACATCGCGCCTGGCCGCGGCCATACTCAGCTGGTGCGGGCGCGGAGCGGAGAAATCATGATACGCGTGTCGGTGAACGAGGACTTCATTTACCGGCCTTCGGTGGATTTTCTCATGCTTTCGGTCGCCGAACTCTATTTCGGAAAAGCGCTGGGTGTAATCTTGACGGGCATGGGGAACGACGGACTGAAAGGCTTAAGCGCCATGAAAAAGGTGGGTTGCCGCATTCTTGCCCAAGATGAAGCCAGCTGTGTGGTGTACGGCATGCCGAAGGCGGTGGTCGAAGCCGGCATCGCCGACAAGGTTCTCGGTATCGATGCCATGGCCGACGAAATCATCAACTCCCTCTGATCTGCTGCCCGGTGCGCGGCGGCAGAAAGTTTTCAGGCCCCCTGCAACAACCCTCGGATTTCTTGAAACCTGGCGGACAACAGCGCAGCGTCGGCGCGGGTTTCCACATTGAGCCGCAACAGGGGCTCGGTGTTGGAACCGCGCAGGTTGAAGCGCCAGTCGTCAAAATCCAGGCTGACCCCGTCGGTGCGGTCGAGCTGCCCACCTTGGTCTTGGTAATGTGCCAGAACTTTGGCGATTGCCGCCGGCAGGTCGTGGACCTCGAAATTGATCTCGCCGCTGCAGGGGTAAGCCGCGATGCGCCGGTCCACCAGGTCCGCCATGGACGAACCGGTGCGGCAGATCAAGTCGGCGATCAGCAGCCAGGGAATCATGCCGCTGTCGCAGTAGGCAAAATCCCTGAAATAGTGGTGGGCGCTCATCTCGCCGCCGTAGACCGCGTTTTCCGACCGCATCCGCTCCTTGATGAAGGCGTGACCGGTTTTGGACTGTACCGGGATGCCGCCGGCCTGGCCCACCTGTTCGACAGTGTTCCAGGTCAGGCGCGGGTCGTGAATGATCTTGGCTCCGGGATGGCGTTGCAGCAATTGTTCCGCCAACAGCCCGACCAGGTAATAGCCCTCGATGAAGCGGCCACTTTGGTCGAAGAAGAAGCAGCGGTCGAAGTCTCCGTCCCAGGCCAGTCCCAGATCGGCCCCATGTCTGCGCACGGCGTCGGCGGTCGCGGCGCGATTTTCCGGCAGCAAGGGATTGGGAATGCCGTTGGGAAAGCGGCTGTCGGGTTCGTGATGGACCTTGACGAACTGGAAGGGCAGATGGGGTTCCAATGCGTCGATGACCGGCCCGGCGCAGCCATTGCCGGCATTGACCACGATCTTCAGGGGTTTCAGCGTGGCTCGGTCGATATAGCCCATCAGGTGCTCGATGTAGGCCGATTTGTCGATGTCCCGGCGGGTGGTGCCCGCCGCGTCGGTGTCGGCGAACATGCCGGATTCCGCCAAGGCCTTGCTCTCCAGCAGGCCGGAGTCGCCGCTGATGGGCCGGCTGCCTTCCCGCACCATTTTCAGTCCGTTGTAATCCATGGGGTTGTGGCTGGCGGTGACCATGATGCCGCCGTCGCTGCCACGGTGAAAGGTGTGGAAATAGATCTCCTCGGTCCCGCATAGGCCGATGTCGATCACATCGGTTCCGGCATCGTTGAGCGCCCGGCTCAGGGCCGCGGCGAAATTGGCGCTGTCGGGACGGATGTCGTAGCCGACCACCACCTGGCGCGGCTTGAGGAATTGGGCATAGGCCCGGCCGATGCGATAGAGGATGTTTTCGTTGAGCTGATCCGGCACGCGGCCGCGGATGTCGTAGGCCTTGAAGCAGGTCAGGGGGGCGGTCATTCGGGTGGTCTCGCGGTAGCGTGGCGGTTGAGGAAATGATTTGGGGCGAACTGGCGGCGCATTTTACCGCCATGGCGCGCGAGCGTGCTCGTCGAGTGGCAAGCCGGTTTCGCGTTGGCTGCGGGAAGGGCACGACCGGATGTTAAGTCTTTGGCCTCGAAGCGTTGATTCGTCCCCAGTCCAGTCCGAACCGGGCCAGGTACTTGCGTAGGCGGTCAGCGTCGTTATTACTGGACCGGTTGGCCAATGACGCGGCGAACAGCCGGCGTCCGGCCTCCGACAAGGTCCTCGATTCACGGCAGATGCGAACCACCGATTCCAATTGCAACCGGTCGAACAAATCCAGTCCGCTCAACTCCGCCTCCGTCAGCAGTCCATCCAAGGTGCATTCGGTCGTCGTGGGTTCCGGCTGCCACAGGGTGCCTAATCGGCTGATTTCGGCGTTTACCAAATCGTCATCGATGCGGCCGCCGTCCGCCAGAGTGGCCATGCGCAGCAGCGAAGCACTGAGATCGCGGAAGTTGCCGCTCCAGCGCGCCGCTGGGGATGTCGCGAAGCCGAGGTAGCGGCGACGGGCTTCCTTGTTGAAACGCACCATTCGCCCCAATTCGGTGGAGTGCTGCGCCAGCAGATAGTCGAGATTGGGCTCGATGTCTTCGGGGCGTCGGGTCAGGCTCGGCAGCTCGTAGGTCCACAGGTTGATGCGGGCGAACAGGTCTTCCCGAAAGCGTCCCGCCGCCACGTCGCGCCGAAGATCCCGGTGCGTGCCGGCGATGAGCTGGAAATGGCTTTCCACCTCCCGGTCACCGCCCACCGGAAAAAATTTCTTTTCCTCGATGGCCTTGAGCAGCATGGCCTGCTCGTCAGCCCCCAGTTCACCGATTTCGTCCAGGAACAGCAGCCCCCGGTCGGCGCTCCGCAACAGCCCGCCACGCTCCGCGACCGCCCCGGTGAAGGCGCCCTTGGTGTGGCCAAACAGTGCCGATGCCGCGCCGTCACCCCGCAGGGTTGCACAGTTCACTTCCACAAAGGGGCCTTCCAATTGGCGGCGTGCCTTCTTTAATTCGTAAACGCGCTTTGCCAGGAAGGATTTGCCGGCTCCGGTGGGGCCCATCAGCAGTATGGGCGCACGGGAACGCACAGCCACCGTTTCGATCTCGGTGATGACTCGGTTGAAGTGATCGTTGCGGGTGGCGATGCCGGATTTCAGCAGCGCGATGGCGTCGGCCTGTTCGCGGGCGAAGCGGCGGGCGATGGGGTCGTATTTCGAAAGATCCAGGTCGATGAGCACGTAGTCGCCGACTTCTCCGGTCTTTTGCCGTCTGGGCGGTGAGGTTTGTAGCAGCAGCCCGGGCAGATAGCGGGCCTCCGCCATGAGGAACCAGCAGATCTGTACGACATGGGTGCCGGTGGTGATATGGATCCAGTAATCCTCCTTCTCGGTGTCGAAGGGGTAGCCGGTGGCGAAGTCATAGAGCGCCCCGTACACCTCGCCAAAATCCCAGGGGTCGGCCAAATCGATGGAAACCGGGTTGACCCGGGTTTCCGGCGAAACCTGGCCGATGTCGGCGACCAGTTGGTCGACGAGGGGACGGTGGCGCGGCGCATGCAGCAGTTCCAGGCGATGGATCACCAGGTCTTCGCGTTGCGTCAGGCCCACCGTCGGCCGCCATTTTTCCCAGCGTCCCATTCCCTTGCCGGAATCCAGCTGACTGCCGACGAAGCCGATGACGACGATCTTCTTGATGGAGGTCACGGGCAAGCTCCTGATGGAGGCATGGCGGTCACGGTCTGTCGTCCGTGATCACACGATAGGCGTTGATCTCGCCCCGATTGCAGTAGCGGCAACCGCAGAACGGACGCTTGCCCTTGGCCTCGGGGTAGAAGCGCCAGCCGACTACCTGAGGAGGCATATAAGTCCGGACGATGGCCGACCGCGGGATGCGCTCCGGTACCACCACTTCGAGGCCGAGACCGTCGACGTGCAGCGCAAAAATGTGGGCGGCTTCGGCTGCCGTAACCGGTACGTGGTCGCCGTTGTATCGTCCGATCCAGACCCGGTGATCCGGCTTGAGCCGGAACTGCACCGCATGCATGGATTTCATGCCGCGCCGCTTCAATTCGCGGAGCCACTGATGGGTCCGGTAGTGGTCCCGGCAGACCGGCGTGCAATAGCAGCC
>VEPB01000454.1 GCA_012026715.1 Methylococcaceae bacterium
CGAAGCCACAAGCTTGGGCGAAGGCCGCGGCGGCGGTGAGCGCTTCGGCCAGTGCCTGCCGCGCATCGGCGGCACGCCGCACGCATTCCGTCAGCCCGCCGGTTTTCCTGCGCAGCCTTGCGCCGGCTTCCGCCTGGATCCGTGTCGCCTCCCCGGCATCGCCGCGCGCGTGCTCGGCCCGACGCTTCGCATCGTCCAAGCGCTTGGCGTCGAGCATGGCCGGATCGTCGCGCAACGCCTCATGGGTGGCGCGGGCACGCAGCAGGCTGCCGTCGAGCTCGTCCCGATGCCGCTGCTGTTTCGCCTCTTCCCTCCGGGCATCATCTAGTTTCGCCTTGGCCTCATTCAGCGCCTGGCTGGCCCTGTCGAACTCGGTTTGGGCGGCGCGCAGCCGGCCTGCTTCGCGCCGTGCGTTGATGCGGGCGTACACGCGATAGCGCTGGTTGAACTGCCCGACGGCCTTGGCCAGCGCTTCGAAGCTTTCCAGTTCCCGGCGGTATTCCTCCAACTGGTTGAAGGCATCGGCGACGTCGCCGAGCAGTTCCGCCGGCAGCGGCGGCAAGGCCTCGGTGAGGGCTTCCGAGAGGTTCGCCTCGTCGGGACGCTTGGAAAGCTGCGGCTGCCGCAACTGAATCAGGGTGTCCATCAGCGCCATGTAGCGAACGGTGCCCAGCCGGAACAACCATTCGTCCAAGGCCCGCCGATAGGCTTCTGCGCTGGGATACATCTGGCCGTGGCCACCGAGGGCCTCCTGCAGGCGTTCCCGGCTCAGCACCAGGCCCTGTGGGCTGGTGAGCCACAGTTTCTCGCCGATGCGAGCGTTGTCGGCGACGAAGTACCAGGCATCGATCTGCTGCCGGGCCGCTACCGCCGACAGTCCGCAGCCGAGGGTGACGAAGTGGGCGCGGCCGTCTCCGCCGCGACGGCCAAACTCCGCCCAGACGTATCCGAGGCGCCGCTCGTGCTTGCCCATGAGCAGATTCCAGGCCATTTTCTTGCCAGGGTCGCCATCGGGCTCGATGCGCGAAGGCTTGATCTGGGCATCGAAGAGGAAGGGCAGGGTCAGCGATAGGACTTTGGACTTGCCGGTGCCGTTGTTGCGGCGCAGCAGCAGATGGCCGTTGCGGAACCAGAATTCTTCGGTGTCGTAGTGGTAGAGATCCACGAGCCCCAGGCGCAGGGGCTGCCAGCGGGCGAGCGTCGGTTGCGGCAAGGCGTTCATGAAAAGATGTCCATTTGCAGCGTTTCCTCACCGGCCTGGGTCTTCACCGTGGTTTCGCCCAAGACGATCCGGGCCAGGGCGGGCAATGGATGCACCGTGCCGTCTTCCCGACCGATCAAGCGCAACATCGCCAAACGGCTCAATGCGGCTTCGGCGAGCTCCCATTCTCCACCCGGCTCGCGTGCCGACTTGCGCCAGTAGCGCCCATACCTTGTCACCGCTCCGCGAATGAAGTCGGCGACTTCGACTTCCGTTCAGGCGTGGACTGGCTCGCCAGAGCCTCGCCGAGCACCGCGAGGAATAGATCGAATTCGTGCGGATCGAGTCGGCCGAGCTCCGATAGGCGGCCGGCTTTGCCGGTCGCCAGGCGGGCCCGGGCCGCTTCAACCAGGCGGTGCTCGGCCGCCGCCTGTCGCGCCAACAGTGCCCGCTCGGCATCGCGGTTCCTGACCCTGGGCGCGGTGCCGCGCACTGCCGCGGTGCCGTATTCCCGCAGGCGCGGATGGATCGCCACGGCCGGCGCGTTGGCCCAGGCGGTCGTCGCGGGCGCCTCTTCTGCGGCCAGCAACGACAGGTGGCGCGCGGGGTTGAGGGCGAAGGCGGCCCGTGCCAGACGGTGGGCCTGGCCGGCGTCGGTGCAATCGGCAAACCAGCGGGCCAGCACCCG
>VEPB01000070.1 GCA_012026715.1 Methylococcaceae bacterium
CCCCCGTCATCCGTTGGATCTCGCCGTACATGGGCACGGAGCGCCGGATCATGTCGTCGAATACCGCCGCGGTTGCCCGGTCGAAGCGGAAGTCCGCGGGAGCGGCGTTGACGAACAGCCGGTCCTGGCCGGCACTAGCATCCGCAGGCAGTGAAAGCGGGGTAGAAGGCTCAGCCACGGCGGCGCCCGAAAATCGAGGGGCCGCAAGATTAGCACAGCCGCCCCTGCAACGGCATCTACCGCCGCGCCGATCAGGTGATGGACGCCAACCTTGTCCAAACCCCAGGCGAAATTCGACTGCCTTGTGTTACCATCGCCGGGTTCCTCGTTATGGTTTCGAGTGCGAAGTGGCCTATCCGACCTCCGTCAAGGAAAGCCCGTCCGCAGGCTCTCAACTGCCCGGAATCCGCGGCGTGCTGTTCGATCTGGACGGCGTGCTGTATGTCGGTTCCGGTCTTGTGCAAGGCGCCGTGGAGGCCGTGGCACGAGTCCGTGCCGCCGGCATCCCGCGCCGTTTCATCACCAACACCAGCACCCTGTCGCGCAATTCCCTGCTGGCCCGTCTCTACGGGCTGGGTTTCGACGTCGATCCGGAAGAGCTGCTCACGGCACCGCAGGCCACCGCCACCTATCTGCGCACCCATTTTGCCGGCGTTCCCTGCCACCTGCTGCTGGAGGAAAACGTGCGGCGGGATTTCCCCGACGTGAATCAGGCCGAACTGGAAGCGGCCGAGTGCATCGTCGTCGGCGACATCGGCAACAGTTGGAGCTGCGAGCTGCTGGACCGGATCTTCAACCGTCTGGTCCAAGGCGCCCGGCTCATCTGCATCCACAAAAACCGGTTCTGGCAAACCTGCGCCGGGCTGCGCATGGACATCGGCGGCTACATCACCGCCCTGGAATACTGCACCGCCACCCAGGCCCTGGTGATGGGCAAACCCTCCCCCCATTTCTTCGGCACGGCCCTGGAGGAACTGGGCCTGCCCCCCGAGACCGTGGCTATCGTCGGCGACGACATCGACATGGACATCGGCGGCGGCCAGGCGGCAGGCCTGCGCGGCGTGCTGGTCCGCACCGGCAAGTTCCGTTCCGCCTACACCGCCACCTCCGAGATCGCCCCGGACCGGATCATCGATTCGATCAGCGACTTGCCGGACTTGCTTGGCCTGACCGGTTGACGCGGGGCCGGCGATGAACGTCCTACATCTGGGCCGGCTGGCTCATCTCAGGAACAACCCGTTCCAGCAACCGGACGCGCTGGAAATCATCGACCGCGGCGCGCTGCTGGTCGGCAACGATGGCCGGATCCTGGCGGTGGGCGATCGGTCCGATTTGGCGGAACAATCCCGCGGCGCGCGGAGTGTCGACCACGGCTCGGCCTGGCTGCTGCCCGGCATGGTGGACGGCCACAGCCATTTCCCCCAGTACCATGTCACCGCAGCCGCGGGAGCCGATTTGCTTGACTGGCTGGAGCGTTCGGTGTTTCCGGCGGAAGCCCGCTTCGCAGACCAGGAATATGCCCAAAGTGCCGCCGCCGGCTACGTCGATCGGCTGCTGGCCAGCGGCACCACCACCGCCATGGTGTTCGGCTCGCAATTCCTGGGAGCCAACCGGGCGCTGTTCGACGCGGCCAAGGCAGCGGGCATCCGGCTGATCGCCGGCATGACCGTGATGGACCGGGGAGCGCCGGAATCGCTGCTGCAAACGCTCGACCAGGCCCGCGACGGGATGGAGCGTCTCATCGCCCACGTCCGGAGCGACCCGCTGCTGCACTATGCGGTCTCCCCCCGCTTCGCCCCGGCCTGTTCTCCGGCCCTCCTGGAACTGTGTGGCGACATCCACCGGGCCCACCCGGATTCGTATGTACAGACCCACATCAACGAGACCCCGGCCGAAATCGAACGGGTCGCCCGGCTATTCCCGGAACGGCACGACTACCTCGACGTCTATCAGCATTTCGGGCTGGTCGGACGGCGCAGCCTGCTGGCCCACGACATCCATGCCGGCGACCACCAACTGGAACGCATGGCCGATGCCCATTGCTCCGTCTGCCACTGCCCCACCAGCAACCTGTACCTGGGCAGCGGGCTGTTTCCGCTGCAGCGTCACGTGCAGCGGAACATTCCCGTGGCAATCGGCACCGACATCGGCGCCGGCACCCGCTTTTCCGTCTGGCAAGAACTGGCGGAGGTCTACAAGGTGCAACAAGTCCAAGGCTACCGCCTGAACGCCGCCCAGCTGCTCTATCTAGGCACCCTCGGAGGCGCCGAAGCCCTGGACCTCGCCCATGAAACCGGCAACTTCGCCGTGGGCAAGAGCGCAGACTACCTGGCATTGGACCCGCTGGCGACCCCTTACCTGGCGGAAAGGCTGGACCGCTGCGAATCCCGCGAGGAACAGCTGTTCTGCCTGCTGCACCTGGCCACGGACAAAGAGCTGCGGGCCACCTTCGTCGCCGGCCAGGCGGCCTGGGTAAACTGCGGCATGCCCCACTGACTGGCACGGCAGACAACATCGACGCCTTCCGTATAATGCGTCGGCCGAGCCACCGTCGCCGCAGCTGAGGCCATGCGGCCGCAAGCCCTCAGCCCTTCATCGTGAGAGCAACCATGGAACGCTTCACCATTTCCCTCGACGAATCCCTCGCCGCCGACTTCGAACTGCTGATCAGGGCTCGGGGCTATGCCAACCGCTCGGAGGCGGTGCGCGACCTGCTGCGCCGCGAAATCGAAGCCGATCGCCTGGCCAGGGAGGAGGCCCCTCACTGCGTGGCCAGCCTGTCCTATGTCTACAACCACCACGAGCGGCGGCTGGCGGAACGCCTCACGGACCTGCAGCACCACGCCCACGACCTGGTGGTCTCGGCCATGCACGTCCACCTGGACCACGACCACTGCCTGGAGATGCTGTTCCTGAAAGGTGCCACCGCGGCCGTGCGGGAACTGGCCGACAAGCTGGGCGCGGAACGGGGGGTGCGCCACAGCAGCCTCAACCTCATTCCGGTGGATTCCTCCGGTCAAGATCACGCCCACGCCCGGCCCTTGACCTAAGCCGATAAGAAAATTTTTTGATTCTTCACATTGTTCGATATAATCGCCACGCGCTCCCGACCCCGGGCGCACAGCATAAGATGGGGAGCCAACCGGCATTCGAGCCCGCCCGGAACAGACCGGATCGTGGACTCCCCCGCACACACGAAGAGGTTTGAAGATCCGCATAGGGCGCCATGAGGCCCGACTGCGGCACCACCCATCTTTGAACCAGGGGATACTCTCACCATGAACCGCAAAGGTCAGGAAACCGGCTTAACAGCACGCTCCCTCCGCCTTCCGTCGCAACTCGCTGCCTTGTTCCTGTCGGCCGGATTGGCCGGCGGCGCCGTCGCACACCCCCAGCAAACCACCGACTCCGACGAACCGGAAACCAAGACCCTGGACACGGTCCAGGTGGAAGGCCGCGCGACCGACCTGATCGGCATCGCCGGTTCGGCGTCGGAAGGCGTGGTGGGCCAGCCGGAATTCAAGTTCCGCCCCTTGTCCCGCGTCGGTGAACTGGTGGAGGTGGTGCCCGGCGCCGTCGCCACCCAGCACAGCGGCACCGGCAAGGCCAACCAGTATTTCCTGCGGGGCTTCAACCTGGATCACGGCACCGATTTCTCGGTGACGGTGGACGGCATCCCCATGAATCTGCCCAGCCATGCCCATGGCCAGGGCTACCTGGACCTCAACGGCATCATTCCGGAACTGGTGGATAAGGTCGAATACGGCAAGGGACCTTACTATGCGGAAATCGGCGACTTTTCTTCCGCCGGCTATGCCCGCATGCACACCTTCCACAAATTGTCCCAAGGCCTGTTGAAATTCACCGGCGGCGAGTACGACTACTACCGCGGCGTCGCCGCCAATTCCAACAAGCTGGGGCCGGGGGATCTGCTCTACGGCGCCGAGGTCAACTTCTTCAACGGCCCCTGGAAGACGCCGGAAGACTCCTGCAAATACAACGGCATGCTGCGCTACACCCTGGACGAAGGGAACTGGGGCGGCTCCGTCAACGGCAAGATCTACCACTCCACCTGGACCGCCACCAACCAGATTCCGCAAGCACTGGTCAATTCCGGGCAACTCGACCTCTACGGCACCATGGACCCCAGCGACGGCGGCAACACCAACCGCTACAGCGTCTCCAGCAACCTGTGGAGCAAGGGCGACGATTACAAGAACGAGCTGAACCTGTATGCCGCCTACTACGACGTCCAGCTCTGGTCCAACTTCACCTATTTCCTGGACGATCCCAAGTTCGGCGATCAGCTGGAACAGAAGGAGCGCCGGGTCATCGCCGGCGGCAACGGCGAGCAGACCTGGTACAACAAGTGGTTCGGCTTCGACATGGACAACTCGGTGGGCTTCAACGTCCGCCACGACACCATCAACGGCCTGGCGCTGAACCACACCTACAACCGCCAACTGCTCCACCCCCGCACCCTCAACGACATCAACCAGACCATTTTTTCGGTCTATTACAAGAACCAGACCCGCTGGCTGGACAAGTTCCGCACCATCGCGGGACTGCGCAGCGACACCTATGTGATGGACGTTGAGGACCGGCTGCGCCCCATCAATTCCGGCAGCCGCACCTCCACCTTCGTCAGCCCCAAGCTCAGCCTGATCTTCGGCCCCTGGTACGACACCGAACTGTTCATCAACCTGGGCTACGGCCTGCACTCCAACGACGCCCGCGGCGTGACCGCCCGGGTCAATCCGGACGGCAAGCCGCAAGACAACGTCTCGCCCATGGCCAAGCAGCGCGGCGTCGAAGGCGGCATCCGCACCCAATACGTGCCAGGACTCACCACCACCCTGGCGGTGTGGTATCTGCGCTCCGCCTCGGAACTGGTATTCGCCGGCGACGCCGGCACCACCGAAGCCACCGGCGCCAGCGAACGCTGGGGGATGGAGTGGACCAACTACTACAAGCCGACGGATTGGCTGACCCTGGACGCCGACCTGGCCTTCACCGCCGCCCAATACATGGGGGTGCCCAAGATCGCCAACAACATCCCCAACTCGGTGGGACGGGTGATCAGCGCCGGCGCCGTGGTGCAGTTGCCTTACAATTTCTACGGCACCGCCCGGCTGCGGCATTTCGGCCAGATGAACCTGGCGGAAACCAACTACGACGCTTCCGGCAACAAGGCCTACGGCGGCAGCACCACCCTGCTGACCCTGGGCGGCGGCTACCAGTACCAGAACTACAAGGTTGAACTGGACGTGTTCAACGTGTTGAACTCCAGGGCCAACGACATCGCCTACGACTACACCTACAATGCCTCCCCGGACCCCACCGGCACGCGGATCGGCGGCACGGGGGTCGACGGCATCCTTAAGCATCCGGTCATGCCGCGCATGGTGCGGGTCACCGCATCGGTCAACTTCTAGCCCGATCCTTCAACACGAGCATTCCGATCGTGGACGAACCGATAGATCGGGTCCGCCGGGCCCTGATGCGCTGCCTGTTGCTCCTCGTCTTGCCGGCCGCCGCCCTGGCCGACTGGTCCAACTTCAACCGCTATCACGCCATAGCCGAGCTGAGGATCGATGACGGAGGGATCGCGGTCGACCTGCGCCTCACGGAATCGGGCTGGTCCAAACTGATTGCCGCAAGAACGCCGGAAGTGTCGGAAGGGGAAGCCGTAGCCGGGCTCGTCGTCGTGGGTGTGCCGTCAGGCGGCAGACCGACGGCAAGTCCGCCCGCCACGCAGCATGTCGCGGTGGGGGCCGAGGGCAACGACGGAGCCGCCTATTACCAGGCCCAGTGGACCCTGGCTTTGCCAGCCGACGCCAAGACTCTGCAATTGCGCGCCGGCGACGGATTGGCCAAGGACGACCTCGGCCTGATCGTGCTGCACCGGGGCGTGCCGGTTAGCGATCTGATCGCACTGGACAAGCCACTGACGCTGACCCTTGACCAAACCGATCCCTGGAGCAGCCATTTCGACGACCCGGCCTTGATCCGCCGCCACGCGGAACCCCGTTCCTATGTCTACGTCGAGCCTTACGAGGTCCGCCACGAAGTCCTCATTCGGCTGGCGGACCTGATCGGGGCGATCGAACCGTCCGGCCGGAACCCTTCCCGTATCCCAGCCGGCCAACGGCCGGAGCTAAAGCGGAAGATCGGCGAGTTCCTGCTGGGCAAGAACCCGGTGACCATTGACGGCGAGGGGCTCAAGCCCTTGCTGGACCGGGTCGAGTTCGTGCAGTTCAGCCGTTCCGGCATGCTGCCGGTCGACGAGGCGCAAGACTTGGACGTCGCCACCGCCCTGGTGGGCGCCGTGATCGTCTATCTCACCGGACAACCCGCGCAAAGCCTGGCCGTGCGTTGGGAGTTGCTTGGCCCCCAAACCGCAAGCCGAGCCGTGAGCGTCATCCTCGGCAAGGAGAGCTTTGATGGCTACCTGACCCGGACCGAACCGATCTTCAGCTGGTCCCGGGAAGATGCGCTCGATCCCATCCCGGCGACCGAAACATCGGACAGCGCCGCGGTCGCCGCAATCACCGAGTTGACGGGCGAAAAGCTTGCCGCCATGTTGCAATCCTTGCTGCACAATGCCTACCGGGCGTTTCAGCTGCGCGACGAGGAAGCCGTCTACGACCGCCTGGCCAAGAGCCTGGCAGACCCGCTGCTGGAAGACATCTACCTGCAACAGCGCCGCAGCCAGCTCCAACAGGCCAAGGGATTGGGCGGCGAGGGCCGGGTCGAGCGCATCGAACTGTTGGAGGCCAAACGGGTCGACCGGGCGCGCCGCGACTGGACATCGATTCTTTCCGGCGCAACCGGCGATGCGCAACGCGAAGTCGAAGTCGAAGCCCGCTGGAAAGCCTTGGGCGAAGTGTCCCATTGGGGCCATGGCCACCCGCGGGAAAACCTCTACGCCGCGCGACTGACGCTGCATCGTGACGCCGCCAACGGGTGGAAAATCGCCGCCCTGCACTTCCTGGACGGGCAGCGCCTGGGACCGGTGGCCCGCCGATGATCGCCATCAACCGGCTCCACTTCCAGTATCCCGGCGCGCCGTTCTCTCTCGACATCCCCGAGTTTCACGTCGCCAGCGGGGAGAAGCTGGCCATCGTCGGACCCAGCGGCGCCGGCAAGACCACCCTGCTCAAGTTGATCGCCGGCATACTGGCACCCCAGCACGGCACCATCCATGTCGACAGCACCTTGCTGGAAACCCTGTCCGACGCCGCCCGGCGCGCTTTCCGCATCACCCGCATCGGCTTCGTGTTTCAGGAACTGGAGCTACTGGAATATCTCGATGTGCTCGACAACATCCTCCATACCTACCGCATCAACCCGGTGCTGAAACTGGATGCCCAAGTGCGCGAGCGAGCGGCCGCACTGGCCCAAGATGTCGGGTTGGGCAGCAAGCTCAAGCGCATGCCGCGGGAACTGTCCCAGGGCGAGCGCCAGCGGGTTGCGGTGTGCCGCGCGCTGTTGCCCAAGCCCGCCCTGATCTTGGCGGACGAAGCCACCGGCAATCTGGACCCCGCCAACAAGGTGAGAATCCTGGAGTTGCTGTTTCGGGCGACGGAGGGTAGCGACACGTCGCTGGTGGCGGTGACCCACGACCATGAACTGCTGCCCCGCTTCGACCGGGTGGTGGACTTCATGGGCTTCCATGGAGCGGCGGCATGACCCGCCACGACCTTTACCTGGCCTGGCATTACCTGCGATTCCACAAGACCCGCAGCGTCATCCTCATCGCCTGCCTCAGCCTCATCGGCAGCTTGCCCCTCAGCCTGCATTTCCTGCTGGACGAGGGCGAGCGGCAGATGACGGCCCGGGCCGCAAGCACGCCGCTGCTGGTGGGCGCGAAAGGCAGCTCGGTCGATCTCACCCTGTCCGCCCTGTACTTCAGCGAAGCCACGGTGCCCCCCGTCGCCATGGCCGACGCCGACCGGGTCGGGGAAACCGGCTGGGCCGATGCCCTACCGGTCTACTCCCGCTTCCGGGTACGCGGCCAGCCGCTGGTGGGCGTCACGTTGGACTACTTCGATTTCCGCAGGCTCAGCCCCGCGCGCGGCAACATGCTGGCCCTGCTGGGGGATTGCGTGCTGGGCTCGGATGCCGCCGAAGCGCTGGGCCTCGAGCCCGGCGATACCCTGCTGACCACGCCGGAAAACCTGTTCGACCTGGCCGGGGTCTATCCGCTGAAGCTGCACGTCACCGGCGTCCTGGGCAAGAGCCATAGCCCAGACGAGCAGGCGATCTTCGCCGACCTGCAGACCACCTGGGTCATCGAGGGGCTGGGACACGGCCACACGGAGCAGAAGCCGGCGGCGCGGGATGGCAACCAGCCCTTCGGCCAGGCCAGCGTCAACCTCCAGGCCGACCCCAAGCTGCTGACCTATGCCGAGATCACCCCCGACAACATCGATTCCTTCCACTTCCACGGCGACCCCGGCAGCTACCCCATCACCGCCGTCATCGCCGTCCCCCACGATCGCCGCGCCGCCACCCTACTGAAAGGACGGTTCCTGGCCGACGATCTGAAGACCCAGATCGTCGACCCGCACGCGGTCACCCGCAGCCTGCTGGACAGCATCTTCCGCATCGGCGCCCTGTTCGACGCCGTCATCATCCTGGTGGGCTGCGCCACTCTATTGGCACTGGGGCTGGTGTTCTCCCTGTCCATGCGGCTCCGCCAACGGGAGCTCCAGACCATCTTCCTGCTGGGCTGCAGCCGGCTGAAGGTGGCGCAGCTGGTCGCCGCAGAACTGGTCTTGCTGGTGATCGCCAGCGGCGCCGTCTGCTGGGCGCTGCTGCAAGGGGTGGAACGCTACGGCGGTCCCTGGGTTCGCGAATTTCTGATTCCTTGAAGAGGAGAATGACGTGTTTGTCTACATCGCAAGAATGCTTCTGCTATCTCTGACGCTCGGGCTGGCTTTCAGCCATACCGCCCGCGCCGACCTGGACAGCGGCCCGCTCAAGATCGTGGCCTCCAACTATCCCCTCGCCTACTTCGCCGAGCGCATCGGCGGCAGCCGCGTGAAGGTGACCCTGCCGGTGCCCGCCAGTGAAGATCCGGCGTTTTGGAAGCCCGACACGGCGGCCATCGGCCAGATGCAGAAGGCCGACCTGATCGCTCTCAACGGCGCGGAATACGAGAAATGGCTGGTGCGGGTTAGCCTGCCCAAACTCAAGCAGGTGGACACCTCCGCCGGCTTCAAGGACCGCTTCATCGTCATCCCCAACGCCGTCACCCACAGCCACGGCCCCGGCGGCAGCCATTCCCACGGCGGCACCGCCTTCACCACCTGGCTGGACTTCGCTCAGGCCGCGCAGCAGGCCGAGGCACTGGCCCAGGCGATGATGCGCAAACGCCCGGAGTTCAAGAGCAGCTTTGCCGAAAACCTGGCTTCCCTGACCGCCGACCTGAAGACCCTTGACAGCGATGCCCAGCGCATCCTCGGCAGCCACGCCACCGAACCCTTGCTGGCATCCCACCCGGTATACCAGTACCTGGCTAAACGGTACGGCCTGCAGGTGGAAAGTGTCCACTGGGAACCCGGCGAAATGCCGTCTGCGACTGAATGGGAGGCACTGCAAAAACTGCGCGCCGGTCACCCTGCCAAGATCATGTTGTGGGAAGCCGAACCGAGCGCAGAAATCTCGGCCAAGTTGAAGTCGATGGGCATCAGGCCGGTCGCATTCGAACCCTGTGCCAACCGTCCCAACTCCGGCGACTTCCTCAGCATGATGAAACGGAATCTGGACCGGCTCGGCCATACCCCGTAGAACCTGGGCGGGACGAAACAACCGATCAAGCCATGTCGGCAATTTGCGACATTTTATCAACTACAATGCAACAGTCCAAAGGAAAGACGGCCTCAAAGCCAGCTCCCATCCAATCGGGGCATTGTCCTGCAGCCCGGCTCCGCCTGAAATTGTCTTTTATTTTTCATGATGTTGTCTTGAATGGCAGACGGGTAGTCAGATCCCTTGACCTCACGCAGCCCCCTCGTCTGGCCCCGACCAGGAACGTATCGCAGCCTGGCGTGTCTTTTGCTGCATTTGGAGGATGCATTCGCACGAACTCCAAGAGGCACTATGACTCCTAAAGGCTCGACCCTGGCAACCGGATGCCGTTCCTGGCTCTTGCTCGCCCTGTTGCTGGCGCTGACGGCGCTGCAGGGCTGTTCGTTCATGCCCGGCTTCGGCATGCGCGAAGAACCACTGGCGCTACCGGCCTATCAACCGCAATCGGTGGAGGCTCACAGCTTCAACCTAAGACCGGACGATGACGTTCTGGGAGAACTGGCGACGGTCCCGGTGAACGAGGGTGACACCTTTAGCGATCTGGCCCGCCATTACGGCCTGGGTTATCAGCAGATCGCCGACGCCAACCCCGACTACGATCCCTGGACCCCACCGGCCGGCACTAAAATCTTGTTGCCGCTGCGCTTCATTCTGCCCGATGCGCCCCGCAAAGGCGTGGTGATCAATCTGGCCAACATGCGTCTGTTCCGCTTCACGGACAAATCCACCCTCAGCACTTACCCCGTAGGTATTGGCCGCGAGGGCCGGGCTTCGCCCCTGGGCGCCATGACGGTCGACCGCAAGACCCCCAACCCGACCTGGTATGTGCCCGAGTCAATCCGGCGAGACCACGCTAAGAAAGGCGACCCGCTGCCATCCGTAGTGTCGCCAGGCCCCGACAACCCGTTGGGAGCCTACGCGCTTTACCTCAGTCGCCCCAGCTACCTGATCCACGGCACCAACAAACCTTTCAGCATCGGGGTGCGCGCCAGCAACGGCTGCATTCGGTTATATCCGGAGGACATTCAAGCTCTTTTCCACGATGTGAAGGAAAAATCGCAGGTCCGCATCGTCAACCAGCCTTACCTGGTCGGACTCTCGGGCAGCGAAGTCTACCTGGAGGCCCACCAGCCCCACGAAGAGCTAAACACCAAGCAGGCTCGCGCGGCGGTCACCGCCCAGCTCAAAAAACTGGAGAAGAAACAGGGAGTCAAGCTGAATTGGGAACGCATCGCTCAGGTGCTGGACGAAGCCAGGGGCATTCCGGTGGCCGTCGGCAATCCCGGCGGCCCGGCTCCCGACTATGCCGCCGGCGCCCTCGCTCTGCAGCACCCGGCGCGACTCAATGGCCAACCGGAGCCGGTCGACGGCAGCCATGCCGCCGATTCCTGGTACGTCCGCGCCGCCACCACCGAAGACGGCAACTCCGCCGACAAGCTCGCTGCCGTGCTCAACCATATGGGCCCGCGCATCCCGGCCCGAGCTGTCGCCAAATCGGGACGCTACGAGGTTCTCGCCGGCCCTTACGT
This sequence comes from Methylococcaceae bacterium, assembly GCA_012026715.1. Classification (GTDB taxonomy): domain Bacteria; phylum Pseudomonadota; class Gammaproteobacteria; order Methylococcales; family Methylococcaceae; genus VEPB01. The sequence continues at coordinate 11,346 of VEPB01000070.1, forward strand.
CGACGCCAAAGCCGCCAAGCTGGCTGCCAAGCAACTCCGGGTGGAGATGGAGATCACGGGGCAAATCATCGAACCCAAGCAGCGCCTGAGCCTGCGCACCTCGCCCTAACTCCTAAGGCCTTGGGTTGTGGGAAAGCGTCATCCAGGCGGGGACCGCCGGGGCCAGGAGCCATGGATGGCGCTGGCATTTCACACCACGTAAACCGGCTTAACCTTTCGGCATTGCCCTAATCTTCGCGTTTCCTGTCCGCTGGATCGGCAGCTCACCCAGGCTCGCAGGTCCTGGCCCTTGGAGCCATCCGGCAATCCCCAGCTGAAAGCCGCGCATATTGCCCGGATGATCCCGATCGGGTTCAATTCCTCTCGGGAAGCCTGCCGGGCGGGTAGCGGTCAAACCCGCCGCGCGCACTAACCTACAAAGCTCGCTACCGGAAAGTTCGTCGTGAAACAACCAGTGGTCGTCATCGGAATGGGCGAAATGGGCGACGTGTTCGCCCGGGGATTTCTCAAACTCGGCCATCCGGTTTACCCGGTCTTGCGGGGCACGGCAGTTTCTGACGTGGCGTCGTCTCTTCCCGAGCCCGAACTGGTCCTGGCCGCGGTGGGCGAGGATGACCTGCACGCGGTACTGCAGTCACTCCCAAATTGCTGGCGGAAGCGGGTCGCTTTGCTCCAGAACGAGCTATTGCCGCGGGACTGGGAGCGCCACGGTCTGGCTGATCCGACGGTAATCGTCGTATGGTTCGACAAGAAGAAGGGGCGCCCTTTCGTAGCCCTGGTGCCGACTCCCGTTTGCGGACCGAAGGCTGATCTGGTGGTCAGCGCGTTGCAAGCCATCGACGTGCCCTGCCACCGGGTCGCGCCTGAGGAAAGGCTGTTCGAACTGTTGCGGAAGAACCTCTATATCCTGACCATTAATCTTGCCGGCATCCGGGCCGGCGGAACGGTGGGAGAGCTGTGGAACAGCCACGGGAAACTGGCGGTGGAAGTCGCCAACGAAATCCTGGACATCCAGGAACAGCTCGCCGGCTGCAAATTACCGCGCCAGCGCCTTCTGGACGGCTTAGTCGAGGATTTTGCGGCAGATCCCCAGCATATTTGCATGGGCCGCACGGCCAGGGAGCGACTGAACCGGACCTTGCGTCAGGCCCGGCAGGCCGGCATCCCAACACCGACGCTGGACCGGATCGCCGCGGAAAGCGAGCGCAGCAGGCCAGGCCACTGAGCCCTTCGCTCCTGGGACGCTGATCTGCGTAACGCACAGCAACCGGCTTAGGAATCCAATTCAGCCCCCAAGCAGAATCACCAGTTCCCGATCCAGCAATTCCGGATCACCGGCATTCAGCTCCACCAGGCGACGCAGATGGGTGATGCTGTCGAGGTCGATGCTGTCGCAGTTCAAGCCGACTCGACGTCCTTCAATATGAGCGATGTGACCTTCCATGACGATCTTGGCCGACGGTTCGCCGCCCAACAGCAGCGTCAAGTGACACCGCTCGCCCACCGTGCCGCGCCAGCCCTCCGGACACTCCAACAGAGCACCCTTGAGTGAAATATCATCTAGCGTGGCGTCGATTCCAAACTTATCACCGGTCAGATTGACTGGAGCGTTGAAAGCCGCCCGCCAAAACCTCCGCCGTTCATGGACTGTCTGAGCCATCGTCGTTCTCTGTCGAATCCGGACGTCACCATTATAGAGTCCTGCCGGCAAAAGGCGGCTGCTATGCCTGACCTGTCAATGCCTCGAACCACGCGCCTTCACCCCGGAACACAACGGGCAAAGGCCATCGGGCGGGGACATTCGGCCGGGGCTGAATGGTTACAAAAGGGCGACATCATGAAATCCACTTTCGTAACGGCCATGATCGCTCTGGGTTCCGCCCCCATCGTCGGGCATGCCACCTCGTTCAATTCCCTCGACAACTTTCACGATCAAAACGGACAAGGCCCCGACCTGGTGGCGCACGGCGGCAATTACAGCTTTGGGACCCATCAGGGCTTGAACCTGGATTGATCGGTTTTCGACCCCGGCTGCCATTCCATCGTCATCAGGTTCGACTTCAGCGCACCGGGAAACGGCTGGCTCAAAATCCTCGACTTCGATCGTCTGTCACGGGACGAAGGGTTGTACGTCTACGGAAACTACCTTAATCGACGACGAGTCACCGGCGGTGGCGAAGCCCTCGGCGGCCTGGTGGATTCCATCGGCCTGGTGGCCGATACCGCTTACCGCGACGACGGCGTTGTTGCTGTCCGGCTTGGCCTGGCTGCCCCGGCGTCGAAGCAAGCCGAGCGTCCCCGGATCGGCGTTGCCGGCACCGCCAACCCCATCAGCAACTCCAGGCAAATGGGCTGCGACCGGTTCGCCGGATTTCGCAAGGGGCGGAATCGTCGCGGATCGGCGGATGTTCGCGCCAATCCGCTGCGACGCCAGGCTGTTCGCGGGATTCCTTGACGGCCATCCCGAGGCATTTCATCATCGGCGTGCAGTCCCTCACGTTTCCCTGACCCAAACCCTGGTGTTGCAATGCCCAACTTTCTGACCACCGTCCGTGAAAAATCCCCCCTGCGCAGCCTCAAGACCGTTCATCCCGCGGTCAATGCGCTCGTCGTGCTGCTCGCCATCATCATGATTTGGCGCGGGGTCTGGGGTCTGCTGGACGCCTACGTCTTTCCCGGCAACCCTGTCCTGAGCAACCTGGTTTGCCTGGGCATGGGTGCGCTGATCCTCTACCTGGACGACTTCAGCCTGTCCGACTTGAAGCGCTAACCGGCCTGAGCCGTCGCTTTCCCGCTGACCACAAAGTCACGATCCGGCAATGTGGCCATTCGACGGTTGGAGACGCAAACGAATTCTCGACGAGTCCCTGATCGGCGATGCGCTGTGGCGACGGACCCTGGCCGACCACCCGATCCTCGGGCGGCTTCGGCCTGGCGAACGGGCGCGGCTGCGGGAGCTGACCACGCTGTTCCTGCACGAAAAGCTGTTCGAACCGGTGCGCGGTTTAACGCTGGACGACAGCATGCGCGCCATGATCGCGGTGCAGGCCTGTTTGCCGATCCTCAACCTGGGACTGGACTGGTACGACGACTGGCGCACCGTAGTGGTCTATCCGGCCCAGTTCGTGCGTCCCCGCGCTCAATTCGATGGCACCGGCGTGATGCACGAGTGGCAGGAGATGCTGGGCGGCGAAGCCTGGGAACGGGGGCCGGTGATTTTGTCGTGGGCCGATGTGGAAGCCTCCGGCGTCGGCGAGGGCTACAACGTGGTGCTTCACGAAATGGCCCACAAGCTGGACATGCGCAACGGGGATGCGGACGGATTCCCGCCGCTGCACCGCGGCATGCAGACCCGCGCCTGGACCGACGCCTTCGCGCCGGCCTATGAGGACCTGAACCGCCGCGCCGAAACCGGCCACGATACGCCCGTCGATCCCTATGCGGCGGAAAGCCCGGCGGAATTCTTCGCCGTGGTCAGCGAGTACTTTTTCGAACGGCCCGGCGTGCTGATGGAGGCCTATCCAGCGGTCTATCGGCAACTGGCCGAGTTTTACCGCCAGCAACCGTTGGGCTGAGTGCGGCACCAAGGCCCAGCGGCCCACCCGATCGGCGCTGGCGCCGAGTGCGGTCGGGGTTAGATTCGTGCCCGCAAATAGGCTGGCGGCCATTCCATCTTCGCGTTCACGGCACGGGCGGCATGAAGCGGCCAATAGGGGTTTCGCAGCAACTCCCTTCCCAGGAAGATCGCGTCGGCGATCTCGTCCGCCACAATGTCCTGTGCCTGCTTCAGTTCGGTAATCCCACCCACCGCGGCGGTGGCGATGCCGGCATCGCGCCGGATCACCCCGGCGAAGGGCGTCTGTTGCTCCGGTCGCATGGGAGTGTCGGGAGTCAAGCCGCCGCTGGAACAGTCGATCAGGTCGATACCCTGGTGCTTGAGCAGTTCGGCGAAGCGGACCGACTGCGCCAGGTCCCAGCCGCCTTCAGTCCAGTCGGTGCAGGAGATGCGGACCAGCACCGGCAACTCCTCGGGCCAGATTCGTCGCACCGCGCCCGCCACCTCCAGCGGAAACCGGATGCGGTTTTCGAAGTTGCCGCCGTAACCGTCGGTTCTGCGGTTAGCCAGCGGCGAAAGGAAGGAATGCAACAGATAGCCATGCGCCATGTGTACTTCGGCCACCTGAAAGCCGGCCTCCAGACTGCGCCTGGCGGCATTCCCGAAGTCCTGCCGCAGCTCCCCCAGCGCCGTGTCGTCCAGCTCGTGCGGGACCGGATAGCCCACGCCGAACGGAATCGCCGAAGCCGCCACGACATCCC
>VEPB01000037.1 GCA_012026715.1 Methylococcaceae bacterium
GGACGCGCCGTCCAGCTCGGCCCGCGAGTGACCCGTTATTCCGACGCCGGCAGCATCGTGCTGCAGGCCGATCGGGGTAACGTGAGCCTGGCCGAGGGGGCCAGCCTCCAGCTGGATGGGCTCGACAATCTGGAGAAGAACTCCGCATCCAGCGGCGACGCCGGCCGTTTGAGCCTGTTGGCCAGCCAGGGCCGGGTGGATTGGAACGGTACCGTCACCGCCCACGCCGTTTCCACTTCCACTCAGGGCAGCCTGAGGGTGGATGCACGCGACTTCGGCGGATTCACCGCGCTGAACGGCAAGTCGCAGAATGCCGGATTCAGCGAATCGGTGGACCTGCGCCAGCGTGCCGGCAACCTGACCGTGGCCGGTTCGGAGACGATCCGCGCCCATCATGTCGGGCTGGCCACCGACCAGGGCTCGGTCACCGTGGCGGGCACCATCGACGCCTCCGGCCACGACGGCGGCTCGGTCGCCATCAGCGGACGCAACGGCATCACGCTGGCGGCGACCGGGGCGATCGAGGCCAAGGCGACGGCGGTCGGCGGAGCTGGGGGCAGCGTGAAACTGGACACCGTGCACGGCGACGATGCCGGCTCCGGCGTGCTGGATCTCGCGGCCGCTTCGTCGTCCGGCAAGGGGATCGACGTTTCCCCCGGCAGCGGCGGCAAGGCTGGCGAGGTGCATCTGCGCACCGGCCGGGATGCGGGCGGGTCGGTGGCGCTGCGCGACGGCAAGGTGAATACCCGCATCGCCGGCGTTGACCAGGTGGCGCTGGAGGCGACCCGGGTTTACGCCAGCGACGGGAACATCGGCGCCGAGGACATCCAGGGTTGGAAAGACGATACCGAGGCCTTCATGAAGAGCGCCCCCGCCATTTCCTCGGCATCGGCTCCGGTCACCCTCATGCCGGGCCTGGAAGTCCGCAGCGCCGGAGACCTCGATCTGACGGCGGACTGGGATCTGGTGTCCTGGCGCTACGGGCAGAACGGCACCCCCGGCGTGCTGACCCTGAAGGCGGCCGGCGACCTCGATGTGTCCAAGTCGCTGTCGGACGGTTTCGCGCCGGGTAGCGTCGGCAGCCCGGCGACGCAGGTGGAGAACCTGCTGCAGCCCGGCGACTCCTGGAGCTACAACCTGGTGGCCGGCAACAACGTCAACCTGCTGCCCAACATCCAGGTCCGCACCGGCACCGGCGACATCTCGGTCGAGGCCGGCGGTGACGTGACCTTCCTGGCCGAGCAGGAATCCGGTGATCGGGCCGCGGTGATCTACACCATGGGCCGTCCTGCCGAAGGCGGGGCCGATGCGGACTACGCCTCGCGCCGCTACGGCAACCTGATCGATCAGACCGCGGCCGGCAGTTTCTACGCGGAATATCCCATCGACGGCGGCGACATCGTCATCCGTGCGGGCGGCGACGTCACGCGGGCGGTCAACCCTGAATCTCCACCGGTCCAGCAATTGATCACCGACTGGCTGGTGCGCGCCGGCAGCTGGAGCGCCGATGCCGCCAAAGTCGCCACCATGTGGGGCATCGATGTGGGCAATGGGGGAACCCGGAGCTTTCACCAGGACGTGGGTGCCCTGGGTGGCGGCAATGTGACGGTCAGCGCCGGGGGCGACGTCCGAGATCTGTCGGTGGTGATCCCCACCACCGACAAGCCGGTCGGGAAGACCACGGTGTCCGGGACCGGCGCGCGCGTCACGCAGACCTTCGAGACCAATGACTACCTGGAGCAGGGCGGCGGCAATCTGGCGGTGACCGCGGGCAAGGACATTCTCGGCGGATTTTATTATGCGGAAAAGGGAACCGGCTCCCTCACCGCAGGGGGCTCTATCGGAACCGGTTATCTCGGCGCCGCTGCCAAGACCAATCCGGACGGGACGCCTGGCTACGATGACACCGGCATGGGACCGGTGCTGGCCTTGGGGGGATCCCAGTTCAAGCTGAGCGCGCGCCGCGACCTGACCCTGGCGGCGGCATTCAATCCGGGGCTGTTGGCTCAGGACGAGATACCTAGCCTCAACGGAGGCAAGCAGAGTTTTGCGATCACCTACGGACCCGACAGTTCGGTCGATCTGCGCGCGACCGCCGGCAACGTCGTCTTGCAAAACGATTTTGAGCGATTGGCCCAGGCCGCCGGGCGTTCGGATGTGGACAACGATAAGCTGGCGATGTCCATTTACCCGGGAACTCTGAAAGCGGTGGCCTTGCAAGGGGACGTTGAGATTCAGCAATCCGTCAACATGATGCCTGCCAACCAGGGCCAGCTGGCATTGCTGGCTGGCGGTAATCTGCGCTTGGGCACGGCGGCCGGATCAACCGCGGTGGTCAATATGTCGGACACGGCCCCTTCGTTATTGCCCAGCCTGGAGCAGCCGACAGATTTGCTGCTGAGCCTCACCGGGCTTCAGGGGCGCTTCGAGGTAGGGTCGGGCGACGTCAATTTGCTCCATGCCGCGATACCGGTGCATCAGGCCAATCCAGCCGATCCGGCGACGCAGTTGGACCGGGAGCCGGTACGATTGGTGGCGGCCACCGGCAATGTGGATTTCCTGGGGGGCAATTCCATCCTCTATTTGCCCAAGGCTGCGGACATTTATGCCGGCCAGGACATCGTCAACCTGGACCTGCGCTCTCAAAATTTGGCCAAGAGTGACGTGACCCGGATCGAGGCCGGGCGGGACATCGTTTACCCCACGTCCCGCAGGGAAGATACCGGTACGCTGAACAATCAGGGCCAGA
>VEPB01000284.1 GCA_012026715.1 Methylococcaceae bacterium
ACCCCGCCGACGGCGCCCATTTCGACGCGGTCATGGCCTATTACACCATCGACCAGGCCCAGCAATTCCTGCAGAACTCCGGCGCGGACGCGGCGCTGCAGCGATCGATCCGGGTCAACGTGAACGGCAGTGACGGCAACCACCCCTACTACGTGCCTGGCGACGATTTCATCATGCTGTCCTCGGGAGGGGTGGACGCGGGCGAAGACGCCGAAACCATCCTCCACGAATATTTCCACGCGGTGCAGGAGCGATTAAAACCGGGTGTCTGGGGCGGCGCGTCGAATCCCGGCGTCTGTGCCGGCACGCAGGCGCTGGCAGAAGGCTACAGCGACTTCTTCGCCGCCCTCCTCACCGCGCAAAAGCCGCCTTACCGCTATCTGATCGGTGAGTGGTCGGCCACCACCTCCGACCTGCCCAAGCGCGACCTTCGCACACACTTCCCCTACCCTCAGCAAACCGGTGCGGACGAATACCGCAATGGTTCGCTCTGGGCCGGTGCGCTGCTGGAGGTCGAGCGACTCAACGGTTACTCCATGAACCCGGTCTGGCTGGACGCGATGAGCCTGACCGAACCCGGGTTTACCTTCAGCGACGCGGCGTCCGCCGTGCTGACCGCGGCCGACCGGCGCCATCTGCCGTCGAAATACCAGCCCGCGCTGTTGCGTGCCTTGACCAGCCGGGGTTTCATCGGCAGCGACCTGGAGGTCCGGCTGACGCTACCGGACGAACCGGTCAAGGTCGGGCCTGAATTCAGCTACCCCGTCACCGTCACGGTCGCCAATCATGGCCCGGAAGCGGCGGCTGCCGTGACGCTGACCGGCGCAATCGGCAAACCCGCCGAGCTGGTGTCGGCACCGGCGAACTGCCGCGCCGACGGCAACGTATTCAGCTGTGACCTGAGCGGTCTGGCGGTCGGCAGCGAAACCAGCGTGCAACTGACGGTATCCGGCGCCAAGCTCGGCACGGCCCGCATCACCGCGGACGCCGCGCTGAAATCCTACGGCAATTCATGGGTGGCAACGCAGCACCTGGCCCTGCTGGACCCCATCCCTCTCAACAACCGGTCACGGGTAGCATTGCCCATCGTCGACTGGTGCGCCGACATTTCCGGAGCCTGGAACTACGCCACATCGTTCCGCCTGTATTGCACCATCCCCGAGGGCGTGGTCGTCAATCAACCGATCAACGACAGCGGCCTGATCGACATCGCGCAAAACGGCTGCCGGTTCCACTGGAACGCCGGCGGGGGCATGAAACGACGGGGCCGGATGCACCGCAACCGCTTCTCCTTCGGCGGCATTCTGGTCAAATCGGTCGCTTCGAACGCCAGCATCCAGTTCTACAACAATAACCTCTCGGTGCATGGAACCTACACCGGTGACCGCATCGATCGCCTCAAGGCCCAGGCCACCGTCAACGGACACGGCTGCCTCGGCAGCCAGTGCCGCGACTTCACCTGCTCGACACCGGGTGGAATCAGCATGTCCTTCACGCGGGCCGATTAGCGTCCTGCACTTTATCCGCTTCCCGGGGAACAGTTCCGAGGGAGGCTAGCCACCGCGGACGGATTCCGTTAAATTCCCTTACAGACTCCAATGATGGACGGGAGACCCACGATGGCAGGCGGCGGAAAACCAGGAACTCTCTGCTCCCACGGCAGCAGATCGAAACTGAGGGACGGCACCCTGTGCCTGCAGGAAACGCCGCGGCCGGGGCCATTGGGCACGCGCCCTGCCCCGTCCGGCATCCTTGCGGACCTCCGGATAACCGCCAGCGCCTGGGCCGCAACCCTCGGCGGCGGTCTGGACCAGCTGGGCCGAAGTGCAGCCGGCCATTCCAAGTCGCTGCTGCTGACCCTGCTGGATGCCCTGCCGTTCAAGCCGGACTCGCCCGTTTCCACCGCCCTGCTGAAGCACTATGTGGAAGGCAGCGGCGAACCCTATGAGTTGGAAGCCGTACCCGCCCCGTGGCAAGACTGGATCGTGAAGGCCACGGGTGAACGTCCTGGATTGCACCGCGACCTGAATCCGTACAATTCCGGCTTGTTCGACTTGCGAAACTCCTTGGGCCACTTCGACGTGAACGTCACGGCGAACGCAGACAACAGCAAGTCCTACGCGATCACCGACACCTATCAGTTCGGCTTCAAGGCCAACGACAAGGCGCAACAAGGCCGCCACGGATTTCCCTTGGGGTCGTTGAACGAATGGGAACTGGCGGCGCTCCGCCGTCTGCTGCCCGATGGGGAATACAACAATCCGGGCGGGTTTCGGGAGTCTTGGGAAATCAAAACCCTGGGAAAGGAAACCGTGCTGCTCATTCCCCAGCAATTTTTGGCCCGTCAAGGCAAAGCCTTCAAGGTCAGCGGCGGATTCAGCCGTTAGCGGGAAGCCGCACCGGATGCCAACGGCCGATTCGAACTTGCCTACCGAACCGACGGGACTGCGCCGGTTAGCCGCGTGGGCCGCGCTGTTCGACGGGCTGCTGGCGGCATTGCTGGGCATCGCGGGAGCCTGGATGTTCCGGACGGGAACAATCGGGATGGGAGCGGCGGAACAAAGGGAGCAATACGCCGGAGGCATGCTGTTGGGCAGCCTGGCTCTGCTGGCCTGGATCCTGGCGGCGATCTCGGCGGTCGCCGGCCTGGTGTGTTGGCGGGCATTCCGGCAAGCCCGCCAACACGGCGCCGGGTCAATGTCCGACGCGGTGGCGTTCGCCTTCGGGCTGTTGCCCCCGGCTGCGCTCCTTGCCACTTGGGCTGGCCACGCGCTGCTGCAACGTTTCGGCTGACTGACCGGACCAATCGGCCGAGACCGGTTATTGGGTCACCGTGATGGCTTTGGAACACCCCGCCTTGCCGATGCCCTTGCCACCGTCGAACTTGATCCTGACCGACGCGGCGCCTCCCGCGGCCTGATTCGGCAAGGTGACCGCCGCTTCTTTGGCAACATGGGTATCGCCCAGGATCGGGAAGGTAAAATTCAACCCGGAAAGTTTCCAGGGCAGCTTGATCGGGCCCAGCTTCAGCTTGCCACTACCGGTTACCACCCCCTTGCCAGCGAGGTCCGCCGGCATCCCGGTAATGGAAAAATTCAGCAGCAGCGTGGCCTGATCGCCGACGGCAAACTCCGACACATCGGTCTGGCGGGTCTCATCCAATCGCTGCTGTGCGTCGGCCAAGTCCGCCGCGGTCGATTGCTGCACCGACTCGGCATCGGCCAAATCCGCCTGGGCCTCGCTCATCAGTGCCTGCAGCGAGGCGAGCAGGGGGGCATTGTTGGCAGCGACGGCCGCCGTCAGCTCCTGCTGCAACTGATTTACCGCATCCTGACGGTTGTTCACATCCCACTGCGCCGCGTAATTCATGGCCACTGCATCCTGCTGGGCCTGCTTGGCCGCACCGAGGTTTTTGGCGACCACGCAGCTGAGTTGTACTGCGGCAATAGCCCGTTCGGCGGGCACCAACATCCAGAGCAGGGCGAAACCCTGCGCGAGCCTTGTCATTTTCATCGTGCTCAGGTCTCCCCTTTGACGGCATGGACGATCCGCAAAAACGCGGTGGCGGATCTCAAAGCGGCATCCTACCACTGTGGAACCATTCGTCGGCCGTTTCGATTCCAAGCGCCCCTTCGCCGAACCGGAAGTTTGTGGCATCTTGCGGCCGGATCCTGAATTCAGCCTCTGCTACAGGCGGGCATTTCGGTCATCACCCGCCCCGACTTGCCGCCGCGATCGCAGCGAAACCCGAAAGTCCGGATTCCGAGCTAATTTATCGATCGCTATATCTGCCTGAGCGCCCATACCCGCTGCTTGACAGGCGGGATTCACTTCGGTATCTAGCTTGGGCGACAGGAAATAACCCATCGGCAACTCGGCCGACCTCAACCTGTGCAGAAGGATCCATCCGACTGAAAATCGCCGGATGGCCATGGAAACACCGTCGTACCCATCGACTTAGGCCAGGAGGTCTAGCGGCATGATGCTAGTCATCGAGAAGAACCTTGCGCCAGTGGTGTTCAGCCTGGCGCATAGCCATCTCGCACGCACCCGAACGCAGTCGACTCGTCCATCTTTTCCAGCCCCGTTAAGGGGTCGTTGTTTTACCGCAAAGGGCTTATCGACCCCGCCGTCCATCGGCCCCCTGAATCCTCCATGCTCGATCTCGGCGCGTCGCCATGATCCCCTGCTGAAGGAATTTCTGGACCAGGAATCCGTGATTTAAAAACTCACCGGATTTAATCCCCGTTAGTAAGCTGCTCGCAAGCTAATTGCCGCCGCAACAGGACGTTCATGGACCTCACCCAATCCCAGCGCAACATCCAGATATCGACTCCGCTCGGTCCCGACAAGCTGCTGTTCTACCGCATGGCGGGCAGCGAGCAGCTGAGCGCCCTGTTCGAATACGACGTGGAACTGCTCAGTCCCGACAGCGACATCGATCCGGAACAGTTGCTGGGACAAAACGTGACCATCAAGCTCGAATTGCCACAGGGTGGATGGCGCTATTTCAACGGTCACGTCAGCCGGTTCGGCCACTACGGAACGCTGGATTTTCTGGCGATTTACCGCGCCCTGATTCGGCCTTGGCCCTGGTTCCTGACCTGCAATGCCGACTGCCGCATCTTCCAGAACAAGACCATCCCCGACATCGTCAAGGAGATCTTCCGCATCCACGGCCACACCGAGTTCGAGGAGAAGCTCAGCGAAACCTACAAACCCCGAGAGTATTGCGTTCAGTACCGGGAGACGGACTTCAACTTCGTCAGCCGGCTACTGGAAGAGGAAGGCATCGGCTATTTCTTCCGCCACACGGACGGCAAGCACACCCTGGTGATGACGGACTCTGTCCACGCCTACTCCCCATTCGAAGGATATGCCGAGGTGCCCTTCATCCATCCCGGCAATACCGAGCGCTACAAGCAGGATCATATCGACGAATGGATGTTCGCCCAGGAAGTGCAACCGGGCGCGTTCGCGGCCACCAATTATGACTTCACCAAGCCGCGCGCCGACTTGAAGGCGAAGTCCATGGTCCAGCGCTCCCATCCCCATTCCAAGTATGAGCTGTTCGACTATCCCGGCCCGCACGTGGAAACCGAGCACGGCGAAAGCTACACCCGTCGGCGCATCGAGGAACACCATGCCCGGTTCGAGCAGGGTACCGGCCACGGCAACGCCCGTGGCCTGGCTTGTGGTTACCGCTTCAAGCTGATGGGCTACCCCCGCGACGACCGCAACCGCGAATACCTGGTCACCGGCGCCAGGTTCCAGCTGTATTCCAACGCCTACCTCAGCAGCATGGCCGGAGCGCCGGAGGAATACAGCTGCCAGTTTTCGGCGATCGATGCCAAAACTGTATTCCGGCCTCAGCGGGTTACGCCCAAGCCCTTCGTCCAGGGGCCCCAAACGGCCGTGGTGACCGGCCCTGCGGGCGAGGAGATTTATACCGACGAGCATGGGCAGGTGAAGGTCAAATTCCACTGGGACCGCTACAGCCAGAAGGACGAAACCTCCTCCTGTTGGGTCAGGGTCTCCCACCCCTGGGCCGGCCAGGGCTGGGGCGCCATCTCCATTCCCCGCATCGGCCAGGAAGTCATCGTCGATTTTCTGGAAGGCGACCCCGACCGCCCCATCATCACCGGACGGGTTTACAACGCCGACACCCGAGCCCCGTTCGCGCTGCCCGGCGCGGCGGTCATCAGCGGCATCAAATCCGACACCCACAAAGGCGCCGGCTATAACGAAATCTCCATGGACGATACCGCCGGCAAGGAGAAGTTCCTCATTCATTCCCAGTACGACATGACCACCACCGTGCGCAACAACGATACCCAGCACGTCATGGTGGACCGCACCATCCATGTCGACGGCAAGCACACCGAAACCATCAAGAAGGATTTGCGCCTGACCGTCGCCGAGGGCGACCAGGTCAACATCGTGGAATCAGGACATCTGCATATTCAGGCGGCACAGACCATCACCCTCAAGGTCGGCGGCAGCACCCTGCAAATGGACAAGGACGGCAACATCTTGGTCAACGGCGCGTATCTCAAGCTGGTCGGTTCCAGCAAGATCGACCTCAATCCCTGACTTTCGACGGATGAACTCGATGAGCGCATACCGCTTCAACGAAGGCAGTATCGAACTGCCCCTGGAACGCTACACCGACCGCACGGCCAATATCCTGATCCTGGGACAGCCGGAAACCTCCCAATTCAACCTGACCATTTCCCGCGACCGCCTGAGGGAGGGCGAGGACCTGGCCGCCTACGTCACGCGGCAGATCGAGCTGATGGCCAAAAACATCAAGGGCCACACCGTCCAGCAGCGGGGACCCGTCAGCCTGGGATCTGCCGATCGGGAGGTGCCGGGCGAGTTCATCGATGCCACCCATCCCAGCGGCGGCAAGACCTTCTTCCAGCGTCAGGCGGCGTTTCCCCTGGGCGCCCCGTTCGACGGGCAGGTTCTGGTGTTTTCCGTCACCCAGGATCGGCCGTTCGCCGCCAATTTCCAGGGCGAGTGGGAACATTTGCTGGGCAGTTTCCGCCCGCACGACTGACACGCCGGAACCAGGGATCGGCACGCCATGTTCGAAGCGGCCCGCTTGGGCGATGGAGTGGAACACACCAGCGCGCTGGCCGGATTCCTGGTCGGGGCCATCATCGGCGTCGCGCTCATTGCGGCCGTCGCGTTCGCCACCTTCACCTGCGGGTTCGGGGTGGCGCTTCTGGCCGGACTGGTGGCCGGCGTCGGTGCCTCGGCGATTCTTTCCGGTTGCGAAGCGATCGGACGGGCCAACAAAAGCAAGTCCGGCGCCATCGCGACCGCCTCCCCCAACGTCTTCACCAATTCCCGCGGCGCGGCCTGCGTCCAGCTCAGCACCGTCACCTGCAGCAAGCACTCCCCGCAGCAGCTGATCGCCGAGGGATCGACCAATGTCTTCATCAACGGTCAGGCCGCGGCTCGCAAGGACGACAGCACCACCTGCGACGCCAAGATCTCCGAGTATTCGAACAACGTCTGCATCGGCGGCGGGCGCAAGCAATATCTTCCCATCGAGCGGGAAGTGCCCGATTGGCTGCGAACGGCGGTGGACTGGGCCTTTGCGCTGGCGGGGCTGGTGGGAGGATTGGCCGGGCTGGTCAAGGCGGCAGGGGGCGCGTCCATCCGGGCTCTGGCGCCCTGCGCCGCCAAATACATCGCCGGATTTGTCGCGGGCGAGGCGCTCAGCCGCTATGTGATCGGTCCGACGGTCGGCCGCGTGGTCGGCGGCCTGATCGGCAATCCCGTGCAAGTCACCAGCGGCCAGAAGCTGCTGCTGGCCCATGAGGAGACCGATTTCAGCCTCATCGCGCCCTTGCCCATCGCCGCCGCGCGTTTCTACAACAGTGACCTGGACGGCCGCAGCGCCCTGGGTCCGGGCTGGCGCCTGCCCTGGGAGCTGGGGCTTTCCGTCGGCGAAGACAAGGTGGTCTACAGCGACGCCCAGGGCCGGAACATCGAATTTCCCGTCGTGCCCGTGGGCGAAAAGCGGTTCGCCCCGGCGGAACAAATCTACCTGGGTCATCTGGTCGATGGCCGCTGGGTCGTCAGCGACCTCAACGAACTTCACTATGCCTTCGGCCCCGCACCCCAGGGCGCCCCGACCAGCCACCAACTGCTCCGGATCGAAGACAATTTTGCCCATGCCATCGTCCTCGAGCGGGACGCCGCAGGCGCGGTGGTCGGTTTGAGCGACGACGTCGGCGATCAACTGGCCTTGCGCTATCAGGACTTCGACGACGCCCGCCGGCTCGTCGCCATCGATCGATTGGCCGGTGGACCGCAAACGACGTTGGTGAGCTACCGCTACGACATGCGCGGCCGACTCACCGAGGTGGCCGATGCGCTCGGTCAGACGATCCGCCGTTTCGCCTGGGGGAACAGCGGACCGGAGCTGGATCGGATGGTCGAGCACGTCAACGCATTGGGTCTGGCCTGCCGGTATCGCTGGGAGACCCTCGACGGGCAGCCCCGGGTGGTCGAACACCAAACCAGCGACGGCGAGCACTACCGTTTCCATTACGACTTCGCCAGCCGGCGCTGCCGGGCCGAAGACCGGTCCGATCCGGCCACACCCGCATTTGCCGAATGGCTGTGGGATGAGCACCGCCAAATTACCGCCTGCCGCGATTTCGACAACCGCGTCCACGCCATGGACTACGACGAGCTAGGCCGGCTGGTACGGCTGCATCTGCCCGCGGCGCCGGAAGCGCCGCCGCGCCGCGTGCTGTTCGAATACGACGAGTTGGGCCGCATCGTGGCCGAAACCGACCCGGAAGGCCGCCGGATCGAGCGCGGCTACGCCCCCAACAGCCTGCGCCTGCAGTCGGAAACCCTCCCTGACGGCAGCACCTGGCAAGCGATCTACGAGCCCCATTGCGGCGCCCTGCTGAAGACCGTCGACGCATTGGGCAACGCCACGGAATATACCTGGCAGAATTTATCGGGCCCATCGGTGGTCACCGATCCTCAGGGGCACACGAATCGCCTGGAGTGGAACCGGCGCGGCCAGCTCGTGGCCCGCACCGACTGCTCGGGCAAGCGCAGCCGGTTCGGCTACGACGAGGCCGGCGAACTG
>VEPB01000564.1 GCA_012026715.1 Methylococcaceae bacterium
GCGCGGATTGGGCAACACCCCGGCACCGGTGACCTCCGCCCTGGCTTGATCGACCTGGCTGCGCAGCGCGGCATAGCGGGGGCTTTCCTGCAGCAGTTCCAGCACCTTGGCGACCGTCACGACTGCCGGCAAATTGGATTCTGCCGCCACCGCGGCAGGAACCGCCAACATCAGCAGCAATCCCAGCCGCCAACCCATCTCATGACGCTGCAACATCGTTTCAATCAGACCCATCGGGCAATTCGTCCGCCTCTTCGGGCGTCAGCAAGGTTTCCGGCGTCACATAGGAATAAATCACCGGCAGCAGGAACAAGGCCACCACCAGGGTGGTGATCATGCCCCCCACGATGACGACCGCGAACGGCTGTTGGGTTTCGCTGCCGATGCCGCGGGACAACGCCATGGGCAGCAGGCCCAGCAGCGCCAGCATGGACGCCATCAACACCGGACGCAAGCGCTCCTTGGCACCCGCCCGAATGGCCGGATGCAATTCCATGCCCGACCTGCGCCGTTCTTCGATGGCGCTCAGCACCAGCAAGCCCATCAGGGAAACCTGGCCCAACAGGGCGATGAAGCCGATGGTGGCGCTCACCGAGACCGCGATGTGGCCGGCCAACAGCAGAAACACGCCGCCGCTCATGGCGAACGGGGTCGACAACAGAATGGCGAGGGCGCTGCGCGCCGATTGCAGCGCGCTGTAGAGCAAAGCCAGAACGATCAAGACGGCGCCCGGCACGATCACCGCCAGCCGGCCCATGGCCCGTTGCTGGCTTTCGTATTCGCCGCCCCAAACCAGAAAATGACCTTCCGGCACCTTGACCTTGGCCTCCACCACCGCCATGGCGTCGTGCACCATCGAGCCCAGATCCCGTTCCTTGACGTTGAATTTGAGCGCGAGAAAGCGGCGATTGGCTTCCCGGTCGATGGACGTGCGCCCGGTCGCGACATTGAGTCCGGCGATTTCCCGCAGGGGAACCCGGCTGCCGCTTGGCGTGGGAATCGACAAATTGGCGATCTGCTCCATTTCAGCCCGCTCGGTCGTGGGCAGAATCACCCGGATCGGCACCGGCCGTTCGCCCTGCCACAGTTCGGTGACCACCTTGCCGGCCATGGCGGTTTCGAGGGTGTCCTGGGCGCTGTCGACGGTAATCCCCTGCCGCGCCAGGGCGCCCCGATCCAAATCCAGTTGCAGCTGGGGCACCGTGGCCTCGCGGTACAGATCCAGGTCCGCCACCCCCGGCACCATCTTCAGCTGAGCCTTGGCCTGTTCCAGGGTAGCCCGCATCTGCTGCA
The DNA here is from genome assembly GCA_012026715.1 of Methylococcaceae bacterium. GTDB lineage: Bacteria > Pseudomonadota > Gammaproteobacteria > Methylococcales > Methylococcaceae > VEPB01. The sequence goes on from VEPB01000564.1 coordinate 1,294, forward strand.
GGTCGGTCCCGTAGATCTTCAGCACCACCTTGCCGCGCACGCCGCTGACGGCCTCTTCCACGTTGTCCTTGATGGGCTGGGAAAAGTTGAAGCGCACCCCGGGAATTTCCGTCAGCGCGGCGCGCATGGCGTCGACCAACTGGTCCTTAGCCAGCCCCGGCCGCCATTGATCGCGCGGCTTGAGATGGACAAAGGTTTCGCTCATGTTGACGCCCTCGTTGTCGGTGCCGTCCTCGGACCGCCCCTGCTGGCTCAGGATGCTTTTCACCTCGGGGAAGGCCAACAGCTTCTGGCGGGTCGTCAGCAGAATCTCCTGCCCCTGCGCCAAGGCGATGCTGGCGGGCATCTCCACGAACACATGGACGTCGCCCTCGTCCAGTTCGGGCAGGAATTCGCTGCCGAGCCCGACGCCCGCCGCCGCGGTCAGGCCCAGCAAGGCCAATGCGGCAACCAAGGAGCGCAGCCTGCGCCGCAAGACCGCCTCCAACGCCCGCCCGTAGACTTCACGCAAGCGGACGATGAAAGGCGGCTCGGCGGCGGTGGCATGCTTGGGATGAATCAGGGCGGCGCACAGGGCCGGCACCAGGGTCAACGCGAACACCAGCCCGCCCGTCAGGGCAAAGCTGTAAGTCAGCGCCAGCGGCCGGAAGATGCGGCCTTCCACCCGCTCCAGGGTGAACACCGGAATCAGCGCGGCGATGATGATGAGCATGGCGTAAAAGGTCGGCTTGGCCACATCCAGGGCGGCGTCGACGATCAGCCGCAGCATGTCGCGGCGGGTCTTGGGGCGGTGCTCGCCGGCCTGGTGCATGACGTTTTCCACCAGCACCACCGCTCCGTCCAGAATGATGCCGAAGTCGATCGCCCCCATGGAGATCAGGTTGGCGGGCAGGCCCAAGTGATACAGCCCGAGAAAGGCCACCAGCAAGGACAGCGGGATGACCACGGCGACGATCAGCGATCCCCGCAAGGTTCGCAGGAACAGCCACACCACTCCCACCACCAGCAGGAAGCCGTGGAGCAGGTTGTCATACACCGTGTGGAGGGTGTTGTGGACCAGTTCGGTACGGTCGAGGAAGGGCTCGATCCTCATGCCCGCCGGCAAAATCTTGGCGTTGAGTTCCGCCACCTTATCGTGCACCCCTTGCAGCACCCGCGACGGGTTCTGGCCGCGCCGCAACAGGACAATGCCCTCCACCGCCTCCCGC
>VEPB01000334.1 GCA_012026715.1 Methylococcaceae bacterium
CATCCGGCTGCATTTAACTCCCGCGGGACTGTCCGGCCAGCCTGCTAAAATTTGGAAATGCTTGAACCGCTCCGCTCAAACCGGCGCGCCGTCCCATCCAACCCCGTGCGAATGGCAAGATCAGCGCATGAAATACGCACCATACACGGATCCCATCTTCACCCGCTACGACCTCGCCATCGAGGCCAGACGGCGGCAAGCCGTGCGCCGCAACTCCGAGGATGCGCTGTTTCAGCGGGTGGCGGACTGTCTGGTGGCCGGTGACGAAGAGGAGACCCAGAAAGCCGTCGCCGCCGCCCTGAAAGCCCGCCCCCCCCGCGAAGTGATCAGTGCAAGCCTGATTCCCGGCATGAAGGAAGTGGGCCGCCTGTGGGAAGTGGGCGAGTATTTCCTGCCGCAGGTCATTCTGTCCTCTGATGCCATGATCGCCGGCATCGCATTGTGCGAGGAGAAGATGGGAGGGGCCATGGAAAAGAAAGCCAAGGTGGTCACCCATACCGCGGAAGGCGACATTCACGATATCGGACAGGTGATCGTCAATGCGCTGCTGCGCACCGCCGGCTTCGACGTCATCAATCTGGGGGCCGACGTGCCGGTGGACGAGGTGGTGGAGGCCTGCCGCATCCACAAACCGGTCATGGTGACGGGCACCGCACTGATGACCACGACCATGACCGCCTTCCCCAAGATCGCCGCCCGCCTGAAACAGGCGGGACTGGCGATACCCTTCGTCTGCGGCGGAGGCGCGGTCAGCGAGGAGTACGTGACCAGCTTCGATCTGGGCATCTGGGGCAAGGAAGCCAGTCAGGCTCCCGGCATGGCCGAAGATGCGCTCTCAGGACTCAGCTGGTCGGAGATTCGGGCCAAGTGGAACGGGTGATGCGCGAGGAAAATGACCGACTCGATGGCCTATGACAGCCCGAACGAACTGATCTTCGGTTCGTCGAAACGGCCGGTGGTGACGCGACGGGGCCTCGTCATCGGCGGAGGCGCGGTCCTCCCCGAAGTGGTCCCGCATCCCCGTCCCGATAGCGAGAAAACCGGACGCACCTTGCTGCGCGAGTTCGAACGCGCCAATTCCGATGTGCTGGAGCGCTGCGTCAGCATCGGCATTCCGGCCGTCGTGCTGGAAAACGAACACGTGTTCCAGATGACCGACAACCCCAAGTGGGGCATGGACGTCGCAGCGCTGGCCACGCGCCAGATCGGGGAATGCGAGGAGCAATACGGACTACGAGCGGCTTACCGTTCCACCATCGCCGACATCCGCAAGCCGGATATGATGGACCTCCGGGACTCCGAGCGGACCCGCAAGGTTCTCGAAGCCTTCGAAGCCTGTGCCCGGCATGCGGACATCGTGTCCATCGAGTCCATGGGCGGCAAGGAGGTGTTCGACTACTCCATCATCCGCAACGACATCACCGGCCTGCTGTTTTCCCAGGCCGTGCTGGGCGGCCGGGACATGGCCTGGCTGTGGCCGCAGATCGTCGCCATCGCGGCAAGGCACGGGGCCATCCCGGGCGGCGACACCAATTGCGCACAGGCCAATACCGCGATGTTCATGGCGGCCGGTTTCACCTCCAAGGATGTGCCGCACACGCTGGCGGCGCTCTGCCGGGCCATTGGCGTGAGTCGGTCGCTGGTCGCCTACGAGTGCGGTGCGGTCGGACCCGGCAAGGACTGCGGCTACGAAAACCCCATCCTCAAAGCCATCACCGGCCTCCCCATGTCCATGGAAGGCAAGAGCTGCGCCTGCGCCCACTCGTCCCTGTGCGGCAATGTCATGGCGGCCACCTGCGACCTGTGGGCCAACGAGGCGGTCGAATACCACCACATGTTCGGCGGCAGCACGGCGGCCGTCTTTGCCGAAATTCTCGGTTACGACGTCGCGGCGATGAACGCCGCCATTGCCCTGGGCTATCAGAAGGAGTATCAGGCCTGCCTGATCAACTCGGACCGCTACCGCAGCCCGCACGGATTCATCCTCTGTCCGGACAACGCCTGGGCCATCGGCAAGGCGGTGGTGGACCACAACGAGAGCTACTATGTTCGCGCCAAGGCTGCGGCCACCGTTTGCGGCGAACTGATGCTGGGCGATCCCCAGCTGCGCTTCACTTCCTTCGAAAAAGAATCCTTGCTCGGCTATATGGCCGAAATGGAGGCATTGCCGGCGACCGAAGCCGACTTCATCGATCTGTGCCTGAAGCGATACGGCAAGGTGAAGGGATTCCGACCCGCGGCATATGGACTTTGAGACCCCGCCATGACCCACGCCTAGGTGGAGAGATGAAATGGCCCGCTTAGCCGTCGCGATGGATCTTGGCACCAGCGGCCTGCGCGCCCAGGCGATGGACCTGGCGTCCGGCGAGGTGCTATCGACGGCCATGACCACGCGGCACCCCCTGCCCGGAGCCAATGTCATCGACCACATCCACTTCGCGCTGGAACTGGGGGTGGCGACGGCCCGGGACACACTGATTGCCTCGGTCAACCAACTCATCGGCCGGCTGCGCGTCGCCACCGGTGATATCGAACGCTTGGCCGTCTGCGGAAACCCCACCCAACTCTCCCTGTTCCAGGGCATGGAGATCCGCGATCTGGCCTTTGCCGGGTCGCGCAAGCTGCAGGCCCTGGGCGTGACGCCGCCCGAACGCCAGGCGGCTGTGCTTCGGGCCGACCAGTTCCCGGCCCTGGCCCTGCCCCGCGGCTGCCTCGTCATCATCCCTCCTGCGGTGCGCCACGAGATCGGCGCGGACGCCCTGGCACTGATCCTTCAAACCGGGATCCTGGAGTGCGGCGAGACAGCGATCGCCATCGACTACGGCACCAATGCGGAAATGGCGCTGGTCCACCAAGGCCACGTGTACACCGGCTCGGCGGCAGCCGGCCCCGCCCTGGAAGGGCAGCACATCGCCTGCGGCACGCTGGCGATTCCCGGCGCCGTCGCCGACCTGGAAGCCGTCGGCGACGCGCAGCGGCTGCTCGTTCTGGATGGGGAACTGCGGCCGGTACCAGGCTCGTCCATCGACCTGTGCCTGGCCAAGGAGCCCATAGAGACGACGGGGCCCAGGCCCATCGGCATCACCGGAACCGGCACCATTGCCGCCGTGGACCAGGCGCTCGAGGCCGGCATCATCACCTTGCCGCATATTCGCACCGCAGACCGAAGGCTGCACTTCGGCCGCGACCTGTTCCTCACGGAAGCGGATCTGGCCGAGGCCGGCAAGGCGATCGGAGCGATCCGGGCCGGCTATATCACCCTGTCCGCGGAAGCCGGAATCGTGCCGGGCGACATCCGCTCAGCCTATCTGGCCGGCGCCTCCGGAACCTATGTCGACGCCCGCAAGTCTCGCCGTCTCGGCTTGATCCCACCCCATGTGCAAGCCATCCGCCAGGTGGGCAACACCTCCCTGGCCATGGCCCGCGACCTGGCGCTCGCTCCGGAGAAGCTCGATGCCATGACCGATCTGGCCCGCGAGCTCCGGCAAAACCACTGCATGTTCGGCTTGTCCAAGACCTTTGCCACCGTCTTCATTCTGGAACTGTCCTATTGGACGGAAGGGATGCCCATATCGACCTATCGGGATCTGCTCCGCCGGCACCGGCTGCCCGACCTGCCGCCGACGCAAGGAACACCGCGGATCATCCGCACGGTGCAACAGGACATCGATGACCTGGGCCGGATGGGACTGGTGACGCTGGATGAGGTCGGCCTGATCGTGGCCTTGCGTGTGGAAGGATGTATCGGCTGTGCGGCCTGCGTGCGCGAGTGCCCCGCCGACGCCCTCTCGCTCGGGACCGACCCCGGCGCACCCGCCATCGCCCTGACCCATGCCTTGTGCAACGGCGTGGCATGCAGGCGCTGCGAGCAGGTCTGCCCCGAGCAGGTGTTGCACCTGAACCAATTCTTCGGCGCTGCGACGAATTCGGCGGCCGTAGCGAGCGACAGCCACCGGGGACAGGATTGATGGCCGTGATCGGTATCCTGACTTGCGAAATCCTGGAATTCGAGTTTGCTTGGCTGCTGGGGGGAGACGCCGAGATCGGGCGCATCAGCGTGCTCGAAGATCGGCGCTCGGCGCGTTTGATCCGCTTGCTGGAGACCGAACAGCGTGTGAGCCTGCAATGCCTGCCCCATGTCCATGCCTTTCGGCCAGAGCCCGGCCAGCCGCTGGAAGTCCTGGTCCGGGTGCTGGAGGTGGGGCTGCACAGGACGCGGTCCGTGCTGCGCAGCGCCCTGGCGAAGGCGGCGCAGGAATTGCGGCCGCGGGTCGATGCCCTGCTGCTGGGTTATGGCCTTTGCGGCAATGCGCTCGAGGATCCGCGGGAGGTGCTGGACGTGGACGTGCCGGTGTTTCTGCCCATGGACCAGGACCGGCCAGTGGACGACTGTGTGGCCCTCTGCCTGGGGGGAAGGGAACTCTATTGCGCCGAGCAGCACGCCACCCCCGGCACATTCTTTCTGCCGCCGGGCTGGTCGCAACATTGGCAGCGGATCCTGGACCCGGATGCCGGCGAGCTTGCCGAACCGTCTCTCCGCCGCGTGTTCGCCGGCTACCAAAGGGCGCTGATGGTGCCGACACCGGTGCTGGCGGAAGCTGAGATGCTGCGGCGTGGCCAGGAGTTCAGCCGCAGCACCGGCCTGCGCCTGGAGCGGCGCGAAGGCACGGTGGCCGCCCTGGTTGCGGCCTGGGCCGCAGCCAAGAACTGCATCCGCACCCGGGCGGGTGCCGGTGGACTGGAGGCGTCGCCATGACGATGCCCGATCTGACGAGGCAGATCCTGGCCACTCTGCCCTGTATCCACGCGGGCCCGGACTATCGCCTGTACCTGCAGACCGCCAGCGCCTACGGCAAACCGGTGGTCATCAAGACGCCCCTGCATGAGGTGGCAGGCGCCCGCCAAACCCGTCGGCTCAGCAACGAATACCGGCTCACTTCCGGCCTTTCGCTTCCGGGAGTTCGCCGCGCCAGCGATCAACTGCTGATCGACGGGCGGCCGGCCGTCGTTCTCGATTACATCGAAGGCGAGACCCTGCAGGAAGCCTTCGTCCACAAGCGCCGGTCGCTCCCGGAGAATCTGGAAGTGGCCATCGTCATCGCCGGCCTGCTGGAAGGGATCCACGGCCACCATCTCGTCCACCGGAACCTCAGCAGTGCTCACATTCTGGTTGCGCCAAACGCCGAAACGCTGGTGCTCATCGGCTTCGGCAGCGCCGCGCCGACCCAGGGCAAGGGGGTCAGGCCGGACCTGGCCGACTGGTCGAAAGAGACTCTCGCCTATGTGGCGCCGGAGCAGACCGGACGGATCGACCGGCTGGTGGACCAGCGCGCGGATCTGTATTCCTTCGGGGTCATCCTCCACGAAATCTTCACGGGACGCCTGCCATTCGTCTCCGACGACCCGGCCGAACTGATCCACCTGCATCTGGCGCAGCCCCCCATCCCACCCCGCGAACTGAACCCGGCCGTACCGGAGACCCTATCGGACATCATCCTGCACCTGTTGGCCAAGAACTCGGAGGAACGCTACCAGTCGGCCTTCGGCGTCAAGGCCGACCTGGAGAACTGCCTGAGCCGGTTGCGGGAGACCGGCCGGATCGACCCATTCAACCTTGGCCAGGCCGATTACCGCAGCGTGTTTCAACTCCCGGAAAAGCTCTATGGCCGCGACGAGCCACTGCGGGCTTTGACCGACGCGGTCAGGAATGCCGGCAAAGGGCACGGCGGGGTCGTCCTGATCGGCGGTCCCGCCGGCGCCGGCAAGACCGCTCTGCTGCAAGAGTTTCGCCGGCATGCCGCCGAACTCGGTGGCTGCGTCATCGGCGGCCGCTACGACAGTTCGCAACGGCACGTCCCCTACACCGGACTGATACAGGCGTTCGGATCCTGGGTGGATACCCTCCTGACCGAGAGCACGGCGGAACTGGCGCAGTGGAAGACCCTCATTCTGGAGGCCGCCGGCGGAAACGCCAGCCTGCTCATCGAGGTATTGCCCCGGCTGGAGCTGATCATCGGTCCGCAGCCGCCGGAGCCGGAGCTGGGCCCGGCAGAGGCGCAGAACCGATTCCGCCATTTGTTCCAGAGCTTCGTCCTGGCCCTGGCCCGGCGCGAACGTCCGCTGGTGCTTTGCCTGGACAGCCTGCAATGGGCCGACCAGGCATCCCTGCAACTGCTGCTGCAGCTGCTCCCGGGGCTCGACACCCAGCCCTTGGCCTGCCTCGGCACCTATCGAAACGACGAGGTGGGCGCCGGTCATCCCTTCGAGGCCCTCCTGGAGACCCTCAAGCCGCTGCGGACGCTGGTTCGGACCCTGGACCTCGATCCGCTTCGGCTCGACGAGGTGACCCGGTTGATCGCCGATGCGCTCAAGGTCGAGCCCTCCTTCGCCCAGCCGCTGGCACAGCTGGTGTTGGAAAAGGCCGGCGGCACTCCCTTGTTTGTCATTCAGCTCCTGCAATCCCTCCACGACGATGCCCTGCTTCGATTCGACGCCGAACAGCGCCGCTGGACGTGGGCGGCGGACGCCATACTCGGCATGGAGATCACCGGCAGCGTCGCCGCGCTGATGACCCGAAAGCTCGAGAAGCTGCCGCCGCAAACCCTGTCCTTGCTGGCATTGGCGGCGTGCATCGGCAACCGGTTCGACGTGCGCACGCTGGCGGATGTGGCCGGATTGCCCACCGCCGAAGTCGCGGCCGTCCTCGCGCCAGCCGTCGAATCCGCTTCACTCTTGTCATCCACTCCCGTCGGTCAGCCGGCGCCCGGCCAGACGGTCGGAGCGGAAGGGCAGTTCGAGTTCGCCCATGACCGCGTCCGGCAGGCCGCTTACGCCCTGCTGCCGCGCAAGCAAAGGCGCCTGACCCACCTCAAGACCGGCCGCTTGCTGTTGAAGCAGACGCCCGAGAGCGCCCTCGAGGAGAATGCCTTCAAGATCGCCAACCAACTGAACGAAGGTTTCCAGTACCTCACGACGCAGCGGGAACGCCGGCAACTGGTCGCGCTGAACTTGATGGCGGGCTGCAAGGCCAAGCGCGCGGCCGCCTATGAGGCGGCCATCCGCTATCTGAGCATGGGCATCGGGCTGTTGCCGGCGAACCGCTGGAAAACCTGCAGCAAGCTGACCCGCAAGCTGTTCCTGGAGGCGATCGAGGCGGAATATCTGAGCGCGAATTTCGAGCGGGCCACGCTGCTTTCGACCGAAATGCTGGAGCATTCCAAGGACGTGCCGACCCGCAGCCGGGTCCACGAACTGCGTATCCTCTTCTTCAGCGCCCAAGACCAGAACGGCCTTGCCATTCAGGCCGGATTGAAGGCGCTGGAAGAGCTGGGCGTGGCACTGCCGCTGGATCTGGACGATGCGGCGGCGGGCGCGATCGGACTTCAAGGGGAATTGGCGGCGGCGGTACGCCGCATCGAAGATCTGGCGCAGCTGCCGAAAATGGCCAACGGGCGCCGGCTCGCCGTCATGCACATCCTGATGCACCTGGCCACGCCGGCGCAACGGACGAACTTTCCCTTGCTGCGAGCCATCGTCGCCAACATGGTGCTGTTGGCGGCGCGCCATGGCAATTCGCCGATGGCGGCATTCGCCTACGGCTGGTACGGAGCCCTGCTCTGCGCCGACGCCGCCGGCATCGAGGAAGGCTACCGCTTCGGCCAGCTTTCCCTCGTGGTTCTCCGGCAATTTCACGCGCCGGAACTCGAAGCCAAGGTGCTCTTCCTGTTCAACGCCCAGGTCCGCCATTGGAAGGAAAGCGCACGGGAGTGCCTTGTCCCCTTGCAGGACGCCTACCGGCGCGGGTTCGAAACCGGTGACCTGGAATACACCGGCAACGCCGCCATCCATCACTGCGGATACCTGTTCTGCACCGGCGCGCCACTGGACGTCATCGCACGCAAGCAGGCGGAATGCGTCGAGACCATGGAGCGCTACCGGCTGCATGTCCATACCCAGCTGGCGCGCATCTGGGGACAGCTGGTCGCCGGTCTCTGCGGCGATACCCAGGCCCCGACCAGGCTGGCCGGCGATCTCTTCGACGATTCCAGTTGGCTGCCGGACTGGAACCGGGAACACAGCTCCGTGCTGGCGTTCAACACCCTCTGCAGCCGGATGATGCTCCAATATCTCTTCGGCGATTACGCGGGCTCGGTGGCGTCGGGACGCCTGGCGGCAGAGCACATCCATGCCGCGCAAGGCTTTCTCTACCAGGCGACGCATTGCTTCTATCTGGCCCTGGCCCTGCTCGCTCATCATGGAACGACCGATGCCGCCGGCCGCAGCGAGGGCCTCCGCCTCACGGCGCCGCTGCTCGACCAGCTCCACCGCTGGGCGCAGCTGTCCCCCGTGAACTTTGCCCACAAGCACGCCTTGGTGGAGGCGGAACAGGCACGCATCGCGGGGGACATCGGCCGGGCGGTGAAAGGCTTCAACACCGCGATCCGGCTGGCTCGGGAGAACGGCTACCAGAACGACATGGCGCTGGCCTACGAACGGGAAGCCCTGTTCTATACCGGGCTGGGGCGGGAGGACATGGCCGGGCTGTCCCTGCAGCAGGCCTTGGATGCCTACAAATCCTGGGGGGCCTTGCGCAAGGTGGAGGATCTGGGCCAGCGCTTCGCGCCGCTCGCCAGCCCGGCGGCGCCCCCCTTGGACGCCGCTGCGGTGGTCAAGGCGTCCCATGCCCTCTCCCGGGAAATACGGCTGGAGCAGTTGCTCGACCGGCTGATGGAAATCGTCATGGAAAACGCCGGTGCCGAGCAAGGCGTCCTGATCCAGAAAACCGGCGAGGGCCTGGTGATCCAGGCCAGCGCCGGAATCGGCAGGGTCCGGGCACTGCAGGGCGTGCCCCTGGAAACCAGCGGCGACGTGGCGCTCACCGTGGTCAACTACGTGGCCCGCACCCAAAGTCCGGTGGTGCTCGGCGATGCCTGCCGCGACCGGACCTTCGGAGCGGACCCTCACATCGCCGCTCGCCGAACCCGATCCCTGCTGTGCCTGCCGCTGATCCACCAAGGAAAGCTGTCCGGGCTGCTGTACCTGGAGAACAACCTGGCCAGCGACCTGTTCACGCCGAACCGGCTGGAACTGCTCAAGGCCCTGGCTTCCCAGGCGGCGATCTCCATGGAAAACGCGGCGCTCTACGCCAATCTGGAAAACAAGGTCGCCGCCCTCCAGCAGGCCGAAGGTGAACTGCGGCGATACCGGGATTATCTGGAGGAGCAGGTGCAGGCGCGCACCGCCGAATTGACCGAAGCCAACGCCCGTCTGGTCCGGGAAGTCGCCGAGCGGGTGCAGATCCAGGAGGCGCTCAAGCAGCGGCTGGTGGCCCTGACCGAGCCCTTGGAGACCGCCGACATCCGTTTCAGCGACCTCTTCAACATCGAAGAGATCCAAAAGATTCAGGATGCCTTCGCCGCCGCGACCCAGGTCGCCTCCATCATCACCGCGCCGGACGGTACCCCCATCACGGCACCGAGCAACTTCTGCCGGCTGTGCCGGGACATCATCCGCGAGACGGAGAAAGGCCGGGCCAACTGTTTCCATTCCGACGCCATCATCGGCCGCCACAACCCCGGCGGCCCCATCGTCCAACCCTGCCTGAGCGGCGGTCTGTGGGATGCGGGAGCGAGCATCACCGTGGGCGGAAAACACATCGCCAACTGGCTCATCGGACAGGTCAAGAACGAGGCGATCGACGAGGAAAAAATCGTTCGCTACGCCGGGGAGATCGGCGCCGACGCGGAGGACTTCAGGCTAGCGCTGCGGGAAGTGCCGGTGATGTCCATGGCGCAGTTCGAAACCATCTCCCGGGCCCTGTTCCTGCTGGCCAACGAACTGTCGCTGAAAGCCTACCAGAACGTCCAGCAGGCCCGGTTCATCACGCTGCGCCAGCGGGCGGAGGAGGAGTTGCGGCAGGCACGGGACAAACTGGAACAACGGGTGGCCGCGAGAACGGCGGAAATCAAGGCGAGCAACGAGCGCTTGCTGGCGGAGATCGCAGAGCACCGACGAACCGAGGAGGAGTTGCGCCAGAGCGAGGAGAAGTTCCGCGCGATCTTCGATCAGACCTTCCAGCTGATCGGGGTGCTGGACACCGACGGGACCCTTCTGCGGGCCAACCAGACCGCTCTGCAATTTGCCGGCGTCAGCGAAGCCGACGTCATCGGCAAACCGTTTTGGGACACCCCCTGGTGGTCGCACTCCGCAGGCTTGCAGCAGCGCTTGCGGGATGCCGTTGGGGAAGCGGCGACCGGCAAACTGGTGCGGTTCGAGGCCAGCCACAGCGGGCCGGACGGTCAACTTCGCCACATCGATTTCTCCATCAAGCCGGTGACCGATACGGCCGGCCAGGTCGTCCAGCTGATCCCCGAAGGCCGCGACATCACCGAGCGCAAGCAGGCGGAAGAGGAAGTCCGCACACTCAATCTCGAGCTGGAACGGCGGGTTGCCGAGCGCACCGCCGAATTGGAACAGGCCAACCAGGAACTGGAGGCGTTCGCCTATTCCGTCTCCCATGACCTGCGCGCCCCGCTACGCCACATCGATGGGTTCGTCGGCCTGCTCAAGAAGAAAAACGCGGCAATCTTCGATGAACAGAGCTTGCATTACATGGCCACCATATCGGACGCGGCCAAGCGCATGGCCGCGCTGATCGACGACCTGCTCTCCTTCTCGCGGTTGGGGCGGAACCAGATGAGCAAGACTCCCATCGACCTCGGCGCTCTGGTTCAGGACGTCATCCGGGAGATCGAGGCGGAAACACGGGACCGGCTGATCGGCTGGCGCGTCGCCGATCTGCCGGTGGTCAGCGGCGATCGTGCCATGCTGCGCGTGGTGCTGGTCAATCTGATCTCGAATGCTGTGAAATTCACCGAGCCGCGCGCGGATGCGAAGATCGAGATCGGCACGGTTCCGGAGGCCGAAGCGGAAACCATCGTGTACGTGCGCGACAACGGCGTGGGCTTCGACATGGCTTATGCCGACAAACTCTTCGGCGTCTTTCAGCGCTTGCACGGCAGCGATGAATTCGAAGGCACCGGCATCGGCCTGGCCAATGTCCGCCGGATCATCAGCCGCCACGGCGGCCGGACCTGGGGGGAGGGCAAAGTCGACGGCGGAGCGACCTTCTACTTCTCGCTGCCGCGTTAGTTCGACACCGGCGGCGGCAAGCAGCGGGTTCGTCTTCCATTCGGAAACGCTGCCGGTGGCTTCCGCAAGCATGACGCGGGTCTTGTTGTTCTCAGGGCTAACGGTGGGGCCAATATGACGCACTTGAAACCAGAATCCCCAACAACGGAAGCCCCGCCGGCATCAGCCTTCGAATCCGCGGGTGATGGGATAGCGGCGGTCGCGGCCGAAGGCGCGGCGGCTGATCTTGACGCCGGGGGGGGCCTGGCGGCGCTTGTACTCGTTGCGGTCCACCAACCGCGCGACCCGCTTGACGTCAACCTCGTTGAAGCCGGCGGCAATGATGTCTTCCACCGATTGGTCCAGTTCCACGTAGCGTTCCAGGATGGGATCGAGCACCGCATAGGGCGGCAGCGAATCCTCGTCCTTCTGGTCCGGCGCCAGTTCGGCGGAGGGGGGACGGGTAATGACCCGCTGGGGGATGACTGGAGCGATGGTGTTGCGGTACTCGGACAACTGGTAGACCAGCAGCTTGGGGACATCCTTGAGGGGGGCGAAGCCGCCGGCCATGTCGCCATAGAGGGTGGCGTAGCCCACGCTCATTTCGCTCTTGTTGCCGGTGGTGAGGACGATCTTGCCCTTCTTGTTGGAGATGGCCATCAGCAGCACGCCGCGACAGCGGGCCTGGATGTTCTCCTCGGTGGTGTCGCGCTGCAGGCCTTCGAAGGTTTCCGCCAGCAGCCCCGTGAACGCCTGGAACGCCGGTTCGATGGGGATAAGGTGATGGGCCACCCCCAGCGCCTCGGCTTCGGCAATCGCGTCCTCGATGCTCATGTCGGCGGTATAGCGTGACGGCATCAACACCGCCTCCACCTTGTCGGCACCCAGGGCATCCACCGCCAGAGCCAGCGTCAGGGCCGAGTCGATGCCGCCGGACAAGCCCAGCACCGCGCCTTTGAATCCGTTTTTGGTGACGTAGTCGCGAATCCCCAGCACCAGCGCCCGGTACACGCTGGCCACCGGATCCGGGTCGGGAGCCAGTTCAGTTGGTGGAATACCCGCCACGCCACCAACGACGTCGATATCCACCGGTAATAGGCACTCTTCGAAAGCCGGCGCCTTCTTGACGATTTTGCCCCCGCTGTCCATGGCGAAGGAGGCCCCATCGAACACCAGTTCGTCCTGCCCCCCCACCAGGTTGGCATAGATCACCGGCGCCCAGGTCGCATCGACCCGCTCCCGCACGACCTGCTCCCGCAGCTTCTCCTTGCCGGCCTGGTAGGGGGAGGCGTTGAGGTTGAGGATCAGCCGGGCTCCAGCGTTGACCGCCTGATCCACCGGCCCCGGATTCCAGATATCCTCGCAAATGGTCAGGCCGATGTTCAATCCGGCCAATTCGAACACGCAGGGCTCGGTTCCGGCCTGGAAGTAGCGCTTCTCGTCGAACACGCCATAGTTGGGCAGATCCTGCTTGCGGTAGACGTGCTGAATGGCGCCGTCGGCGATCACCGCCGCGCTGTTGTAAAGACCTTCATCGGTGCGCTCGGGAAACCCGATCACCGCGACGATGCCCCGGATCTGCTCCGTCAATTCCGCCAAAGCCACATCCACCCGATCCATGAAACGCGGCCGCAGAATCAGATCCTCCGGCGGATAGCCGGTGAGGGTCAGTTCCGGGAACACCCCCGCGTCGGCATGCAGCTCGTCCCGCGCCCGTTCGCAAGTATCGGAGATGGCGCGGGCATTGCCGGCGATGTCGCCGACTAACAGATTGATCTGGGCGACTGCGATACGAAATGTCATCTAAGGTCCTGCTGAGTGGGACTGCCAAAATACACCGATTCCAGCACCCAAGAAGGCAAGCGCCAAACAATATCCCGCCGTGAATCCAACGAATGACTGCGCAAGGACATAGGCCAGAAACAGCGAGACGGCTATGGACAGGAACAGACGCCAAAGCGCCAGAACAACCAGAATATCAAGGAAGTCCACGAAAGGTTGTCAGGCCCAGGTGACCCGGCGGTAAACCTCGTCCAAGGCGAATTCCAGTTCGACCGATTCCAGCCGGAAGCCGCCGCTGCGGACGATTTCCGCCTCCCATTGGCGGGAGCGGCGGAAGATCTCCACCATGGTGAAATTCTGCTCGATCAGGACATATTCCTGCAGGCCGGGCAACTGGATGTAGTTGGAGAACTTCTCGAAGCGGTCCAGCCGAGCGGTGGCGGCGGACAGCACTTCCACCACCAGGACAGGCTTTTCCCGGCAGTTGCTGGCGCGGTCGTCGCGAGCGCAGGACACCAGCACGTCGGGATAGTAGAAGATGTCCTTGGACTGGGTCTGGATGCGGACCTTCATATCGGAAATGAAGGCTTGGCAGGACTCCGGCAACGAAGTATTGAGCTTGGTGAAGATATTCCCCGCGATCAGCCCATGCCGGTCGCTCGCCCCCACCATGGCATAGACCTCGCCATCGATATACTCGTGGCGGGTTTGGGCGATCTCCTCGCCGGACAAGTAATCCTCGACGCTGACGGAAAGTGGCCGGGCGGTGCTGGCGGTCATGCGTCAGCCCTGCAGGCACTCGACCATCGCCCGCCCCATTTTGGAGGGCGAATCGACGATGCGCACCCCGGCCGCCTGCAACGCGGCGAACTTGCCCTTGGCGGTGCCCTTGCCGCCGGTGACGATGGCGCCGGCATGGCCCATGCGCTTGCCGGGCGGAGCCGTGGTGCCGGCGATATAGCCCACCACCGGCTTGGTGACCTTGGCCTTGATGTAGTCGGCCGCTTCTTCCTCGGCGCTGCCGCCGATCTCGCCCACCATGATGATGCCCTTGGTCTGGGGATCGTTCTGGAACAATTCCAGCACGTCGATGAATTCCAGGCCGTGGATGGGGTCGCCGCCGATGCCGACGCAGGTGCTCTGTCCCAGGCCCACGCCGGTGGTCTGGTGCACCGCCTCGTAGGTGAGGGTGCCGGATCGGGACACCACGCCGATGCAGCCGGGCTGGTGGATGAAGCCGGGCATGATGCCGATCTTGCACTCGCCGGGAGTGATGATGCCGGGGCAGGTGGGCCCGATGAGGCGGGCGCCGCTATCTTTCAGCGCCGCCTTGACCCGCAGCATGTGCAGCACCGGGATGCCCTCGGTGATGCAGACGATCAGTTCGATCCCGGCGCCGGCGGCCTCCAGGATGGCGTCAGCGGCGAACGGCGGCGGCACGTAGATCATGCTGGCGGTGGCGCCGGTGGCCGCTACCGCCTCGCGCACGGTGTTGAAGACCGGCAGATCCAGATGGGTCTGGCCACCCCGGCCCGGCGTCACGCCGCCGACCAACTGGGTGCCGTAGGCCAGGCACTGCTCGGAATGGAAAGTGGCCTGCTTGCCGGTGAACCCCTGACACAGAACCTTGGTAGTGCGATCAACCAATATGCTCATGATTCAGCCCTTCAAAGCGGCCTGTACCGCCTTTTCGGCGGCCTCGTCCAGATCCGCCGCGGCGATGATCGCCAGACCGGATTGGGCCAGCAGTTCCCGGCCTTCGGCGGCATTGGTGCCTTCCAGCCGCACCACCACCGGCACTTGGACTTGAACTTCCTTCACCGCCGCGATGATGCCCTCGGCGATCAGGTTGCAGCGCACGATGCCGCCGAAGATGTTGACCAGCACCGCTTTCACTGCATGGTCGGAGAGGATCAGCTTGAAGGCCTCGGCCACCTTGGCCGCGGTGGTGCCGCCGCCGACGTCGAGGAAGTTGGCGGGCTGGCCGCCGTGCAGCTTGACCTCGTCCATGGTGGCCATGGCCAGGCCGGCCCCGTTCACCATGCAGCCGATGTTGCCGCTGAGGGTGACGTAATTCAGGTCGTGCTCGCGCGCCGCCAGTTCCTTGGAATCTTCCTGGGAGGGATCGCGCATCTCCGCCAAGTCAGGGTGGGCGTACAAGGCGTTGTCGTCCAGGTTGATCTTGCCGTCCAGCGCCAGCAACTTGTCGTCATCCGTGACAATCAGGGGGTTGATCTCGATCTGGCTACAGTCCTTGTCCAGGAACAGGCGATACATGCCCTGCATCACCTTGGCCAGGGCGGCGATCTGCTCGCCGGCCAGATCGAGGGCAAAAGCCAAGTCGCGGCATTGGTAGGGCTGCAGGCCGGCAGCGGGGTCGACCTTGCAGGTGAGGATTTGCTCGGGATGGGATGCGGCGACTTCCTCGATATCCATGCCGCCGGCCGCGGAGGCCATGAACAGCACCCGCTCGCTGGCCCGGTCCACCAGGCAGCTCAGGTACAACTCGCGGGCGATGGGATGAACCTCTTCCACCAGCACGGCATGGACCGGCAGCCCCTCCGGCCCGGTCTGGAGCGTGGCCAGCCGTGAACCGAGCAGTCGCCCGACGACCTCCCGAGCCTCTTCCGCGGTATTCACCAGTTGCACGCCACCGGCCTTGCCGCGTCCACCGGCGTGGACCTGGGCTTTCACCACCCAACGCTCGCCGCCCAGTTGAGCTAAGGCCTTGGCTGCATCGGCTGGGGCGAAACAGGGGATTCCGGAAGGGACGGCAATGCCATGGGAGGCGAACAGGCGCTTCGCCTGGTATTCGTGGAGATTCATGAGAAATCCGGTGCTGGAAGTAAAGCCAGCGGCAGGAGCCTTGCCGCGGGAGGAAAGATTTTACCCGCTGACGCCGACTCTGCCATCCCCCGGGGAGCAGCCGTACCCGCCTTCCCGCACCGCGCGAACTTTTCCCGGAACCAGCCCCTCAGCACCATGAGCCTAGGAATCGCCTGTTTCCTCAACCGGAGGACCGAAGGCCTTCGGTGGATGCGGCATATCCGAACCACCTCGACACAGGCCAATCAAACAAGGTTGCCCGGTTATATGCCCATCCCGGATCTGGACAACGACCGGCATCCCTGCCGAAGGCTGCCGTGGCGCCCTATCAGGCCTGAAATTTCTCGATGTTCTTGAACTTCTCCAAGGCTTCCTTGACCTGATTGCTGACCGGACCCTTCAACTCCGAATTCTTATAAACCTTGGACAGCAAGCCTTCGCTCACCAATGCCTCTTTGACCCATTTCTTGGCAAAGCGGTAATTGGAAGGAACCGGGGTGGTTTCTCCCGTCGCCGGATCACGCAAGACGATGATTTTTTCTTCTGCCGATTCTGCGGAAGGCTGGGCCGGAGCGGCGGCCGATTCAGCCACCGAAACAGCAGCTTCGCTCTTGTTTGCGGCAGCTGCCGGTGCCGGCTCGGAGACCGGAGCAGCCGCTGTGGCGGAGGACTGCTGGCTTGCGCTATTGGTTTCGGAAACCGTCTTGTAGACGTTGTAGAGAAAGTAACCGACGAAAGCCAATGACAAGCCAACGAGCAATTCTTCTAACATAGCGCCTCACCATTTTCTAGTAGTCGTTGTTGATCGGTCGGCACCGAGCGACGCACCGCACAGCAAAATATCGTCGCCGCGCCGGACTGTAAGATTACAGACCGCGCACAACATTAGGCCTAAATGAGAAAAACCGCAATATCCGCCATCAAAGGAGTCGAGACTATTTGGATAATTCGAGTAATTGACAGAAGTATCCGCGGGTATAGGCCAAGACAAGCCGATCATCGATCTGGATTGGAATACTCCCCGATCAGACCGATGAGTACTCCGGAAGAAACCTCCAATACTCGTCGCGCCTCCGGCAAAGCAGCGGGTCGAGACAGCCGGAGACGCGCTTCCCGCACCCTTCCGAGCATGACGCCGCGCGGCCCTAGCCCCTCGCGACTCAAGCAGTACAACGGCATGCGCACACCGTTTGACTTCCCGACAGGTCTTGCCGGATAATACTGAGTTCTTGAAAGAAGTTTTCCTTCGCGGAGCGTTCCACATGTATGCGGTAATTCAAACGGGCGGCAAGCAGTACCGGGTCAAAGAGGGCGAAACCCTGAAGATCGAGACGCTGGACGCCGAACCCGGCCATCAAATCGAGTTTGACAACGTCCTGCTGATCCAGTCGGACGCCGGCATCAAGGTCGGCAAGCCCTTCGTCGACGGCGGCAAGGTTACCGCGACTGTGACGAGCCACGGCCGCCACAAGAAAGTTCATATCATCAAGTTCCGGCGCCGTAAGCACTACATGAAGCGTGCCGGCCACCGCCAGAACTACACCGAAATCCAGATCACCGGCATCTCCGGCTGATCCGCCTATCAGGAGACAACCATGGCTCACAAAAAAGCAGGCGGCAGTTCCCGCAACGGCCGCGAATCGGAAGCCAAGCGGCTTGGCGTCAAGCGCTTCGGCGGCCAGGTCGTCAGCGCCGGCAACATCATCGTGCGCCAGCGCGGCACCCAATTCCACCCCGGCACCAACGTCGGCCTGGGCAAGGACCACACCCTGTTCGCCACCGCCGACGGCAAGGTGGTGTTCCAGGTGAAAGGCCCTCTCAAGCGCAGATACGTCAGCGTCGTTCAGGCCTGAGCCGAGTAGCGGTCACATCCGAATCGGTCGCGAACTGCTAGACACCCGGAAAGCCTCGTCTTCGACGGGGCTTTTTTGTTATCCCCATGAAATTTGTCGACGAAGCGGAAATTCGAGTAGAGGCCGGCGACGGCGGTAACGGTTGCATCAGCTTCCGGCGGGAAAAGTACGTCCCCCTGGGCGGCCCCGACGGCGGCGACGGCGGCGACGGCGGCAGTGTCTACCTGACCGCCAGCCACAGCCTCAACACCCTGGTGGACTTCCGCTTCACTCCCACCCACCGGGCCGAGCGCGGCAAGAACGGTTCCGGCGGCAATTGTACCGGCCGCAAGGGAGAAGACTGTGTGCTGCGAGTTCCCGTGGGCACCCAGGTGTTCGACGCGGAAACCGACGAGCAACTGGGCGACCTGGTGCGGGAAGGACAGACCCTGCTGGTCGCCCAGGGCGGCTTCCATGGCCTGGGCAACACCCGATTCAAGAGCAGCACCAATCGGGCACCGGAGAGAGCCACCAAGGGTTCGCCCGGCGAGCAGCGCAACCTGCGGCTGGAACTCAAGCTGCTGGCCGACGTCGGCTTGCTGGGCCTGCCCAATGCCGGCAAGTCCAGCCTGATCCGCAGCGTCTCCTCGGCCCGCCCCAAGGTGGCCGACTATCCCTTCACCACCCTGCATCCCAACCTGGGCGTGATACGGGTGGACAGCAACCGCAGCTTCGTAATGGCCGACATACCCGGCCTCATCGAGGGCGCCGCCGACGGCGCCGGCCTGGGCATCCAGTTCCTCAAGCACCTGTCCAGAACCCGACTGCTGCTGCATGTGATCGACGTCTGTCCGTTCGAGGGGGAACCGGAACCGGCGGAAGCCGCCCGCACGATCATCGCCGAACTGAGCCACTGGGACGAGGACTTGGAGCTGAAACCGCGCTGGCTGGTGCTGAACAAGATCGACCAACTGCCTCCCGAAAACGTGGACGCACACTGCCAGGCCATCGTCGACGAACTCGGCTGGGAAGGGCCGGTTTTTCCCATCTCGGCCCTGAACGGGGAGGGCCTACGCCCCCTCACCTTCGCCATCATGGACTTCCTCGACCAACAGCACGCCGCCCATGCAGAGCCGGACTGACCTCCCGCGCGCCAGCCGCATCATCGTCAAGATCGGCAGCGCCCTGCTCACCGGCGGCGGCCGCGGCCTGGACCAGGCCGCCATCGCCGGCTGGGTGAGCCAGATCGCCGCCTTGAAGCAGGCAGGGAAGGAAGTCGTGCTGGTTTCCTCCGGCTCGGTGGCGGAAGGCATGTCCCGGCTGGGCTGGAAAACCCGTCCAAAAGCCTTGCACGAACTGCAGGCGGCGGCTTCGGTCGGCCAGATGGGCCTGGTACAAACCTACGAATCCCTGTTCCAGCAACATCGGCTGCACACTGCACAGATCCTGCTCACCCACGACGACTTGTCGGCCCGCGAGCGTTACCTCAACTCCCGCAGCACGCTGATGACTCTGCTGGATCTGGGCGTGGTACCGGTGATCAACGAGAATGATACGGTCGCCACCGAGGAAATCCGCTTCGGCGATAACGACACCCTGGGTGCCCTGGTGGCCAACCTGCTGGAAGCCGATCTGCTGGTGATCCTGACCGACCAGACCGGCCTTTACGACAGCGACCCCGGAGTCAATCCAGCCGCCCGGCTGGTTGTCGAGGCCAGCATCAACGACCCGCGCCTCGCCGACATGGTGGGCGAAAGCCGCAGCGGCCTGGGCCGCGGCGGCATGATCACCAAGCTGCGGGCGGCCCGGTTGGCGGCCCGTTCCGGCACCGCGACGGTGATCGCCGCCGGCCGCGAACCCGACGTCCTGACCCGGGTCGCCAGCGGCGAAAGCGTCGGCACCTTTCTCATCCCCGACACCTCGCCGCTGATCGCCCGCAAACGCTGGCTGGCTGGACAGCTCAAGCTGAAAGGAACACTGACCGTGGACGACGGTGCCGCGCGGGCACTGAAAGAAGCCGGCAAGAGTCTGCTACCGATCGGCATCACCGGGGTAACCGGCGATTTCCTGCGGGGAGACCTGGTGTCCTGCGTCGATAAGCGCGGAATGGAGGTGGCGAGGGGCCTGACGAACTATTCCGCCGACGAGGCCCGCAAGATCATGCGCCAGCCGAGCGCGATGATCGAGAACTTACTGGGATACGTGGACGAACCGGAACTGATTCACCGCGACAACCTGGTGCTGATGAATCCATGAAGCGAGGCGGGCGGCCGGGGATGGCAGCCGCCCGAGCCCTCCGCCCGATCAGGCGGTCTTGGTGGCCAGAGCCTTGATGCGGGCGCTCAGGCGGCTCTTGCTACGGGCAGCCTTATTCTTGTGAATCAACCCCTTGCCGGCGGAAGAATCGATGACGGGGACAGCTTCCTGGTAAGCGGCACGGGCCTTATCCAGATCACCCGAGGCGACGGCCAACACGACCTTCTTAACGAAGGTCCGCAGGCGGCTGCGGGCTGATGCGTTCTGGGCGCGGTGTTTCTCTGCCTGTTTGGCGCGTTTTTTTGCGGAAGCGATGTTAGCCAAGGTGGATCCCCGTAAAGCTGGTCAGTAAAGAGCACGCGATTTTGCGCCAATCCGGCCGGCGCGTCAACTTCGCTTGCGGGTGTAACGGTGCTTCACTCCGCGCGGGAAATAGTCGGGATCGCCAAACGGCCTGAGCTCCACCACCGGTTGTTGCCGCCCCGCCGGCACGTAATTGGCGAACTCGCTGTTGAGTCGCCGCAGTTGAGCGAGGATAGCGTGCGCGAGCGTAGCCGCCATGGCTGCGGTTTCCGCAACCTCCGGCGCCAGTTCCACCGTGATGCGAAGGCATTCCGAGCCCTCGGGATCACTGAGGACCTCCATCACGAACTTTCCGGTGACCCAGCCCTTGGTATCCGGCTGTTCCAGGCCGACCACCACGTTCTCCGGGAAAACGTTGGCGCCATAAAAGGACACGGTGAAATCGGCTCGGCCGAATACCCAGACGAAAGGCAGCGCCGGCGTGCGGTCGTCGGGCGCCAGTCCGTAGGCGTGCAAATCGGCGCCCCGCTCAGAAAGAAAACCCATCATCTCGGCATGGCTCTTCAGCCCGCCGCGATCGGCGATGTGGTAGCGCACCAATGGAATGCCGTTGTCGCCGGAGACCACCAGGGTGCCGTCAACCAACTCGAAGAACCGGCTCAGGGGATCATACTGCACCAGGGTCGGCAGCCGTGATTCGCCGAACAACTCGCGGGCGATGGCCGGCCGATCCGCCAGGAACCGCCGGATCGCGATGCTGAGCGGCGTCTCGTTGCCCAGCACGCCGCCATCGGCCGTGCCATACAGCGAGGCGATGTCGTAACAGGGCCGCCCCGCCCCCACCCGCGCCGCCATCAGGTCGCGCCATTGTTCGCTGAACACCTCGCCGGCAAACACCATCTTGCCGCCATGGTCGGCCCAACGGATGCCTTCCGCCACCCCGCCGTCGATCACATCCTTGACGAAAGGCGGATACCCCAACAGCACGGTTTGATCGAACAACGGCGCCAGTTCCCGCACGACCCGCCAGATTTCCCCGGGCTGATTGCCCGGGGTCGCGACCGTGAGCGGGTAACCCTTGAGGGCCAGATGCCAGCAACAGGAGGCTGTGAACACGCCGCCGACCCAATTGCCCAAGGGGAAACACACCACCGCCAGGGTCCGCTTGTGATGGGCATCGCAGCCGTGGCGAAACACCTGCTCGAATCGCAGGGCGATCTCCAGCTCGTTAGCCATGGCCCGCGGCCAAAAGGTGGGTACTCCGGTCGACCCGGACGACACGGCCAGCCGGTCGCAAACCGTCAGTTCGCCGCCCCGGCAGCGCTGAGGCAGCCGATAAACCTGCATGTAGTTGGATTTGTCGATCAGCGGCAACGCTTGGAATGCGGCGAAATCCGTTATCTGCTCAGGATTCACGTCCCGGCTCGCCAGGAAATCGCTGTAGGCGGGAACCTGCTCAACCACGCCCCGGAACAGCTCCAAGCCCCGCATTTGGGGATCCTCGCCCAAATGCCGGCGGAGCACGTCATCGAGCGGCGTATCGGTGAAATCCCGAAGCAGTTCCAGCGCCTGGGCTGGCCGATGGATCAACATGGAATCCTCCTGGCGACATTGGGAGCCGCCTGAAACGATCCGTTTCCGGAGCCGTTTCAGACCGGCTTGGTTTGATTCGACACGCTCAACGGTTAGGATGACGTCATCAGGGGCATTATCCGCCGCCGAGGCCGGCATCCCCAACCCAATCGCCGATGAGGAATCCATGGCCATCTTCACCCGCATCCTCGACATCCATTGCCCGACCTCGCTGCAGTGCGAACCGTCCGGCACCAATCCAACCTTCGCCGTCGGGTTCAGCGCCGATGGCGAGATTCCCTTTCCCCAGGTGATCCTGCATGGCCAGGGTTGCCAGAAGCTCATCAATGGCGACGCGATCCGGCTGATCGAGCATGACGCCGGTCGCTGGGACTACGAGGCCGACGTTCCGGCCGGGCAGCTGCAGCCCGGCGACATCAGCCTGCAGGTGGAGGGTTGCCGGGTCGCCGACTTGAGCCGCGCCGGAGGGGGGGACTGGGTCAAGGAATTCCGCCGCCTGACCCTGCTGCCGGCCGCGGGGACTAAGGCCAAGCCCAGGATTAGCGCGGGCCGGAGGGATGGGGTGAAGCTGTATTTCGGCATCCACAAGCACATGCACCAGCCCTACTACAACACCACCGACCGGGCTTACTGGGACGGCGAGAAGGACCAGATCTTCGGCTCCCGCGGCGGCAACTACACCGACTACATCCCCGCCGCGGTGCGCCAGTACATCGACGGCGGCCTCCCCCATGCCGGCCTCTCCACCAGCTGGAGCGGCTCGCTGATCGAGCAGCTCAACCGTTGCGATGCGGAGGGTTTTTGCGGCGGCCGTTTCCGCGGCTGGAACGGACCGCTCAGCGACATCGCCAGGACCAAGACCAGCCTGGGCAATCCCCGGGTCTCGTTCAGCGCCTTCGGCTTCTTCCATCCGCTGATGCCCTTGATCCCGAAGCGCGACATCGTCCGCCAGATCCGCTGGCACCGCGACGCCATCCGCAACAGCTTCGGCGCCGAGGCCTCCAAGGTGCTGTTTCCGCCCGAAACCGCCTTCCACGTCCGCATCATTCCGGCCCTGCTGGAAGCCGGCGTCGAGGCGGTGATCTACGACTCCATCCACCGCTTCCGCGCCTGCCGCGACTACCCCTACGCCGGCATGGGCGAAGGCATGCTGCCGCCCAACCCGGCCGACCAAGCGAACCCGCCGGTGGACGACTGGCTGCAGCTCCACAACATCTGGGCCGGCTCCAAAATCTCGCCCTCCCTGCTGCGACCGGAATACGTCGCCTACGAAGATCCCCGGGGAAAGCTCCACAAAATCATCGCCGTGCCGGCGGAGCGCTACATCGGCAACGAGGACGCCCGCGGCGGCTTCGGCGCCCTGCAATACCCGTCGGTGCTGGGCCAAGTGTACGACCGCATCGTCGAAACCGGCAGCTTCGACCCCAAGCATCCGCCCTTCTTCCTGCTGCATTCCGACGGCGACAACCACGGCGGCGGGGCCGACAGCTACTATCGCGACAACACCGGCCGCCTGGTGGATTGGATTCGCCAGGATCCCCGCTTCGAACTGATCACGGTGGAGGACTATCTGCAGCAGTTCCCGCCCGACCCGCAGCATACCGTCCACATCGAACCCGGTTCCTGGAGCGGAGCCGACAACGGCGATCCCCAATTCATGAAGTGGTTCAGCCGCTACGACCAGCCCTATTCCCCTGACCTCAATTCCTGGGCGGTGCTCACCGCTTTCCAGAATGCCGTCCATACCCTGGAAGACTTCGATCCCGACCATCAGCAGCTGGGCGAAGCCCTGCGGCTGCTGCTCACCGCGGAAACCAGCTGTTACTGGTACTGGACCGGACAACACGTCTGGGACCAGCAGGTCACCAATGCCGCCAACCTGGGCTACGGCATGCTGCGGGGCGCCCTCGACATGATCCTGGCCACCAACGGCGACCGCACCGGACCCACCATTTTCGCGCCCTGGGTCACCCCGGAGAATCCCGGCGGCAAGCGCTGGGGCAACGGCTGCCTGCTGGACGCACCGCGGGAAGCCACGGTCCACAGTTTTGTCCACGACGTCGCCGGTCTCAAGCGGGTTAACCTGGTGCTGCGCACCGCGCAAGCCGAAACCGTGATGGAGATGGATGACCGGGGACCCTATCCCAGTCAGACCGGGGCCTACGTGACCGCCGGCTATTTCACCGCCCAGTTGCCGCCAGGCGCTGGCGATGTGCGCTATTACCTGGAAGCCGAGGACAACCGCGGCAACGTCAGCCGCAGCGCGCTGGAACGGGTGTTCCTGGCCTGACCGGTCAGCCGTCGCGCCAGCGCCGCAGCGCCTCGGTGACCTCGCCCTGCACCCGGCCTCGGGCGGCGCGCCGCTCGCAGCCCGAGGCCAGCAGATCGTCGTAGGGCGTTTCCGCATGACGGATGTGGGCGATCACCGCCAGCCGC
>VEPB01000339.1 GCA_012026715.1 Methylococcaceae bacterium
ATCTTCTCCACCCCCGGCGCCGAAAATTCACCCCGGACCCTGGCCTTTGCCAAGCGCGCCGGGCTCGGGGTATTCGCCTTCCTGCTGGCGGCGGGCGGTGTCCGCTTGCTGGCGAATCAGCAACAAGCCGATCAACTGCAGCAGCGCACCGCCGAGAGCCTCAAACGCAGCGTGATTGCGGTGCGGCCCAAATCCGGCGAGGCGGCACGCAAGATTTCCCTGCCGGCCAGCCTCAAAGGCAATGCGGAAACGCCCATCTACGCCCGCAGCAATGGCTATGTCAGCGCCTGGCACAAAACCATCGGCGATGTGGTGAAGAAGGGCGAATTGCTGGCGACCATCGACGTGCCGGAACTGGAGCACGAACTGGGTCAGGCTCGGGCGCAGCGGGATCTGGCCAAGAGCCGGCTGGATCTGGCTCAGGCGACCCTCAAGCGCTGGGATGTGTTGAGGAAAACCGACAGCGCCGCACCGCAGGAATATGAGGAAAAGCACAGCGCGGCGCTGCAGGCCAAGGCCGATCTGGAGGGCGCCGAGGCCAACCTCAAACGGCTGGAACAGATGGAAGGCTATCGCCGCATCGTCGCGCCGGTCCCCGGGGTGATCACCCGCCGCAACGTGGATGTGGGCAATCTCATCAACGGCAGCCAGGAGTTGTTCGCCTTGACCCAGACCGACCCGTTGCGGCTCACCATCTGGGTGCCCCAGACCTATGCCGATGATGTCAAGGTCGGCCAGGAGGTCAACGTCCGTTTCCCCGAAGCCCAGGGCAAGACCGTTCCCGCCCGCATCGGGCACGTGGCCGGGGCCTTGGATCCGGTCAACCGCTCCCGCCAGGTGGACATCAGCCTGCCCAACAAGGCCGGCAAGCTGCTGCCGGGCGCCTACGCCGAGGTGGGGTTCAGCGTCGCCGGCAAGAGCAAGGCCCTGATCGTGCCGGCCAACGTGCTGGTGGTGGACGGTGCCGGCACCCATGTGGTCGCCGTCGATACCGAAAGCCGCATCGATTTCCGCCCGGTCAAACTGGGCCGGGATTTTGGCCGCGAGGTGGAAGTGCTGGAAGGCGTGAGCGCCGCCGACGTGCTGGTGGCCAGCCCGTCTGACCTGCTGGCGGCGGGGGAGGTGGTGAAGCCGGTGGAGGCAGAACAGAAAGCTGAGATCAGAGGGGCCGAAAAGCCGAAGGCGGCGGATATATCGGGTGCGGGGTCGGAAGCCAAACCGAAGTCATGAAATACTATATACGCTGCAAATCGCTGAAAGGCGGAATGGATTTTACGAATTCCAACAAGCGATTAGAAATCTGGGGTTCAATCAGGCTATTTTAACCCAAGCTTTTGCGAAATGAGATTGCCGCCCATACAGAGCTAAATATACCTAGAGCCGTGTAAAGGGCCGGATATTTCCAGTCTTGCGAACCATGGTTGAGAAAAAGGGCGTCAGGGAAATATTGGTTTGCAGATAACCACGCAGCCAAGGCTAACAATAACGGCAACGGGCGCAGCGAAAAAAGCGCAAGTGCCAGTGCGAGATGGTAAAACAGGATGACTAGCCCTAATACGAGGGGGAATGCCAACAGCCCCGCTGTGGCAATACCCGTAAGGACTCTAGTGATGAAGCCATCGCCGTGAAGAGATCTAGTCGTCCACACAAACAATAAACCTATCGCAAAGAATATATTCCAGGCCGGCGCGGTTGCTAGAAAGCAAAAAACGGACAAATATCCAGCCGTTCTTTGAAACGCGACAATTTGGCCTAAGGCTTTACGATAGTTCATTCGATCATGCACATGACAGAAACTGTCGGCACCCTTAACGATCTGTCGGCGTAAATGTGCTGTGCGGATTACTGATGTCAATACAATCGAGATTGTCACCTCTCGCTGCACGTAATAACTGCAACACTAAATATCCCCAAAACTCAGGGTAGCGCGGGATACCTGGATCATTTCCCGTTCTTCCAACTGCAGCAGGTTGGCGAACAGTTCCCTGACCTTGCGGTCGTTGACCTTGCCGGCGATCTCACGGTACAGGTCCACCAGGGTTTGATCGTATGCCAGGGCGATCCGTGCGATGTCGTCGGATCCAGGTTTTTCCGGAATGGCGCAACGGGCGATCACGGTGTCCACGTTCAATTCCGGCGAATATTCCAGCCAGGCCTCCAGGATGCCGCTGCGGGAATCCTTTTCGAAGCGGGCCAAGGATTCCTCCATGTGATGCTCGTGGCGGGCGACGTAGTCCAGCAGCATCCGGACCCGCTCCAGGTCCGTTTGTTCGTCCAGCCGTTCCAGCAGCGCCGCGATCTCACCGTGGAGTTGCTTACCGAAGTGCACGAAATCTCTGACTTGTTTGCAGCAGCTGCGCATCGTCTTCTCCCGATTCTGAACCGTGTGTTCAAGGAAGTATAAGCGGCCGATCGGCTGCCGTTGGAACCGCCGAACCTGCGCCGCTTCAGGGCACGACAGGAACGGATTCAATCAGCCCTTGTTTTGGCTGTCGCGAGCCGATTTGATCGCCTGAGCCAGTGCCGCCACTGGTCCTGTGCCCCAGTAGTGCAGAAACAGGATGCGGGGCGACTCGCCTGCCATGTGGTTGTGGATGGTGGTGATGGAAATGCCGGAGCCGCGCAGGGCTTTGAGTACGGGCTGAAGTTCCGGCTCCAAAACGGCGAAGTCGCCTTCGACGATGGCTTTGTCGTCGCTGCCGGCGAATACCGCCCAGGTGTTGACGCCCATGATCTTGCCCGCCGAGTGGCCGCCCATGGAGGTGGTGCGGCCCAGGGGCACCTTGTAGACCTCACCGGTTTTCTCGGCGGGCGCGCCGATGATGGACTCGATGGGCATGGGGTCCAGCGAGGTCTTGGCTGCGTCCGCTGGCGGATGCCGGCGCCGGCCGGTGCCGCCGGTTTCCTTGATCTTGGCGAAGACCTTGCCGATTCCGGCAGCCAGCTTGTCCGCTTCACCACTACCGCCCACGTGCATGAACATGATCTTGGGGTTGTCCCACAGGAAGTGGTTGTGGAGCGCGGTGACCTCGATGCCATTCTCCAGGGCCGTACTCATCACCGGATCGATCTGGTTTTCCTGCAGCACCATGTCACCCATCACCATGGTCTGGTTTCCCGCCGGGGCGAAGGAGGCCCAGGAGGTGAAGCCGGCGGCGGGCGTCATCTTCACTCCTGCCACGGTGACGGTCAAATCGTTGCGCGGCATGGCCACCCGGAACACGTTCTCCGCGGCGTCCAGTTTGCCTTTGGCGCCGGTTAGCTGCTCGATTCGGACGGCATCCAGTGCCGCCCCCGGGAGATTTTCGGCAACCACTGCGAGCGGAAGCAGTGCCAATAAGGACGCGGAAATCTGACGAAACTTCATGACGGAACTCCCCCTTAGGCCAGCCAACCGTTGGTGAAGGAAAGGAACAGCCCGGCCACGCCGCAGCCGATGATGACCGGGATGACACCGATTTTGTAGTGGATGAGGGCCAGCAGGGCGGCCAGCGCGATCAGGGCGGCGGCGGCATCGAAGCTGCCGGGGTAGCCATCCGGCCAGAACACGTGCCAGCCGAAGAACACCGCCAGATTCACGATCACCCCCACCACCGCGGCGGTAATGCCCACCAGCGGTGCGGTGATGCGGAGGTCGCCATGGCTTGATTCCACCAGGGGACCCCCGGCCAGGATCAGCAGGAAACTGGGCAGGAAGGTAAACCAGGTGACGACGACGGCGCCCACGGCACCGGCCAGCAGCAGGTGATCGGTTCCGAACAGGGCCGAACCCCAGCCGGCGACGAAGCCTACGTAGGTCACCACCATGATCAGCGGGCCCGGCGTGGTTTCGCCCAGGGCCAGTCCGTCCATCATCTGTTGCGGACTGAGCCAGTGGTAATGCTCCACCGCGCCCTGGTAGACATACGGCAGTACCGCGTAGGCGCCGCCGAAGGTGAGCCAGGCGGCCTTGGTAAAGAACCAGGCCATCTGGGTGAGAGCAGCGTCCCAGCCGAAGCGCGCGGCGAGCAAGCCCAGCGAACCGCCCCAAAGGACAAGTCCGGTCAGAACCACTTTCGCCAAACTCGGCCAGCGAAAGCGCGCGTGGGGTGGAATCGGGCCATCGTCGGCGATGAGCGCCGGCCCATGGCTTGCCGCCGCCCGACCATGTCCGCTGGTGGTGGCGAATTTGGCCGGAACCGTTTTGCCGCCGATGGCACCCAGCAGGGCGGCGCCGGCGATGATCAGCGGAAACGGCAGATGCAGGGCGAACTGCGCCAGGAAGGCCAGCGCTGCCAAACCCTGCAACAGCCCATTCCGGAGGGTGCGGGAACCGATGCGCCAGGCAGCAAACAGCACGATGGCGGTGACCGCCGGCTTGATGCCGTAGAGCACGGCGGCGACGGCGGGAACCTGGCCATAGGCGAGATAGATCCAGCTCAGGCCCATCAGGATGAACATCGAGGGCAGCACGAACAGTGCCCCGGCGGCAATGCCGCCCCAAGTGCCGTGCATCAGCCAGCCGATGTAGGTGGCGAGCTGCTGGGCTTCGGGGCCGGGTAGCAGCATGCAGTAGTTCAGCGCATGAAGATAGCGCTTCTCGCCGATCCAGCGGCGGTGCTCCACCAGTTCCGTGTGCATGATGGCGATCTGGCCCGCGGGGCCGCCGAAGCTGATGAATCCCAGCTTGAGCCAGAAGCGGAGGGCTTGCCAGAAGCCGACCGAAGCCGGAGCCGGCAGATCCGCGCTAATGGATTCGGTGGTGTTGGCATTCATGGGGCGAGCGCATCATTGGCGAAGGCACCATAGAGGCCATCGAACACACCTGAAGCTGCCAGCAATAGTCGGTCGTCGTCATCGATGACCGAACGCAGTCCCGCCAGCACTTGTTCTACGCCGATGGCCTCGGCAGGCTGCACACCGCCGACGTCGAGATAGTGCACCAGGCCGCCGATCCGGCTGAGGGCGGGATCGGCGAGATCGAAACTGGCGGCGAGCACCTCGAAGCTGACTTTGCCGCCGATGTGGGAAAAAGTCGCGCCGTCGAAATCGAAACCCAGCGCCTGGGCGGGGCAGTCAGCGGCGGAATCGATCCACCGAATCGTGGCCTCCGGATCGATGAAGCGGCGGATCAGCCAGGCGCTCGCCAGCCGGTCCACCCAGGGGCGCCGCCGTGTTGCCCAGGTTCGTCCTCGGAAGTCGGCGGAGTTCCGGCGCGGAATGTTACCGGGAACATCGTGGGGTTCGTCCGGCGTCAGGCTGCGGTGGATCCGCAACTGCAGATCCGCCAAGGCCGACTCGGTCTGCCGCTGCGCTTCGCCGGGGAAGAAGTCGATGGACTGGAGGGTAATATAGGCCTTGCGCAGTTGACGCACCGCTTTCAGGACTTTTTGTCCATTGTGGGCGGTCAGCAACTGGCTGGTCTGGGTGATTTCCCCCAGCAGATCCCCATAAGCGTCGCCGCGGTCGAACAGTCCCGTGAAGCTGTCGTCCGCCGGTTCAGCAACGGTCAGCAGATAGGCACTGCCTCCCGATGCCTGCACGTCGCCACGGATGCTTTCCAGAATCGCCCGGCACCTGTCACGCTCCGGTAACAGATAGGCGCCGTCCCGCAATACGGCGGCGCCGGAAGCCTTTAGGCTGCGCCAGGCGCGCATGCGAGCCGTGGCGTTCTCGGTGGGCAGGGTGAGGATGAGTAACAGCCAGGCCATGAGTAACGTACGTTACCGATATGTAATGTACGATACAAGAATTTCATGCTCCCCGTTACCGGACGGAGGTTGCGGATCGTTCAGTCCGACCCCTGCGGTGACGATCCCTGCTCAAACAACGGTTTGCCATCTACCGCGAACGCCCGGCGAAACCAGCGCTGCAACAAAGCCTTTTCGTACCGCAGCGAATCCTGGGTAGGGAATTGCTTGTAACCCACCATGGAGCGGTAGTTCAGGTCGGTCACCAGTTCCGCCTGCTGGCCCTTAATTTTTCCGCTTGCATCTTTCCACACGTATTGCAGTTTGATCTTGGGTGGGTAGACGTCGCTGATGATGCGGGTCCACATCCCGTCCGGTATCCGCCAGCGTTCGAAACCGCCGGCCATGTCGATGTCGGTGATCACGATGTCCACCGTATCGCCCTTGGGCAAATACTGCTGCCCCAACCATTTCAAATGTCCCTCGATCTGCTGGGTCAGCAGCGCGGTGTTCTTTTCTGGCGAGCCTGCGCTGAGGGAAAGGTCGGAAAAGTCCTCCGGATGGTCGAAGCGAACGGTCACGTCCGCTTCCGCAAGGCAGGATGCGGTCAGGCAGATTGCTGCCAGCAGGACGGAACGACAAGGTGTAGGCATGGGCAAGTCCTCAATGGGGTGGCGACTTTCCTGTCATGCATGGAGTTTGCCGAATTCGGGGGATGGCCCTGAAGCCCCCCACCGACGGCGTTCGAACTTCCCTTTCGATTGGTTCGCCTGTTGGACCGATTGGCGGCCCTGTTGTTGCTTCAACTGCCCGGCAGCAGGATGCTGCCGGATCAACAACAGGCTGGCTCGGTCGGAATCCCTTCGTGGGTCGGGGCGTCAGCACGGTTGTCCATGGGATCAGCCCGGATCGGGCCATCGTCGTGGATCTGGTGAAACCGGCATGCTAGCTGCAACGACGTACCGGACCGGTTCACATTCTGCCAGTGACTGACGACGGAGAACTTTCATGACCTCGCTGCCTCCCAAGGCCCTATCCACTGCAACTTCCGCCCTCGCCGGCGCCCTGAGTGTGCTGCTGGCCATGCCCGCCGCCGCCGGTCCCAGCATCTTTCCCACCGGCACTACCCGCTACGATCCGGCCAAGGCCTACAACTCCTACGCGCTGTTCACCGGCGGCGACAACATCGCCCACCTCATCGATCTCAACGGCAACTCGGTCCATGAATGGAAGGACGCCGCCGGTCACAGCACCGCCATCGATCCGGCTTTGGTCGGCGGCCAGCGCGGCCACGTTTTCCTCACCCTGGAAATGACCGAAGGGCAGGGAACCGACCTGGTGCCAGGCCAGGTCAGTCGGCGCATTGCCAAGACCGTCGGCGAAGTCGATTGGGACGGCAAGACCGTCTGGAGCTTCGGCGACAAGGCGCCGGGCGGGGCCGCCCAGCAGCATCACGACTGGGCCCGGCTGCCGAACGGCAACACCGTGGTGCTGGCCAACCGGGTGCACCCGGTGAAGGGATTCAAACAGCCCAAGGTGCTGGACGACGTGATCTACGAGGTCAATCCGGCGGGCGAGGTGATGTGGCAGTGGGTCGCCTCCGAGCACCTGGGCGAATTCGGTTTTACTCCGGCTGAGTTGAAGCTGGTGCGCAACTCCGAGATCGCCGATTACTTCCACTTCAACAATCTCAAGCCGGTCGGCCCCAACCGCTGGGACGACGCCGGAGACAAGCGCTTCGCCCCGGAAAACCTGCTGGTGGATTCCCGCAACGCCAACTTCATCGCCATCATCGAGCGCAAGACCGGCAAAGTGGTATGGACCCTGGGGCCGCACTATCCCGGCATCTCTCTGGAAGGCCAGGCCTCGCGCCAGGTGCCGCGGCCGGTGGATCAGATCAGCGCCCAGCACGACGCCCACATCATCCCGCAAGGCCAGCCCGGCGCCGGCAACCTGCTGGTGTTCGACAACCAGGGCGTGGCCGGCTACCCGCCCGCTGCGGTTCCGCGGACCGGCGGGTCGCGGGTGCTGGAAATCGATCCGGTCAAGAAGGAGATCGTCTGGCAGTACACGGGAGAGAGCTCCGGCGGCCCCAGTTATTCATTCCGCAGCACCCACATCAGCGCCGCCCGCCGCCTGCCCAACGGCAATACCTTCGTCGATGAGGGCCAGAGCGGCCGCTTGTTCCAGGTCACCCCGGACGGGGAAATTGTTTGGGAATACGTCAATCCCTACCCCAAGCTCGGCAAGGACGCAGTGACCGGCAAACCCACCGTTAACTACCAGCTCTATCGTGGCCAACCGGTTCCCTATGACTGGGTGCCGCCGGGCACGCCGCATTCGGAAAAGGCGGTAATTCCTCCAGAGCCGGCGAAATTCCGGGTGCCGTCAGCCTCGTAGTTTCGTAGGCGGATTCGGCGCGAAGCGGCAATCCGCCAAACCGGCCTGGTCGTTTGTTTAACGGTTGAAAAAAAGGAATATCTCGGAGGATGTGCTGAACGCAGTGAAGCGCGTCAACCGATCACATCGCGACCGATGTGCCTCTTGGCGTCACCGCCACCACTATGGTTTTTGATCGATCGGAATCGTTGACAAGCCGAAAGCACGGAAGCATTCTTTATCCTCAATAGGTGTCAAGGCCAATTGAATTTTCTATCCATTCATGCGAGTTGTCCGTTGGCGAAAAGATTCACGCTGAACTCGCGCGCCCTCGACTAGCTTAGTGTATTTGGAGTCCTGGGCTTACATTCGTGCGAATACGCTATGCTTTCGCACCTGAGTACACTCTGATTAGTGGGGAAAAGAGATAGCGGAAAACAAGCTTCAGACGATCCCAGCATCAATGCACACAGTTCGCACGCATTACGATAATCTCAAAGTTGCGAGGAATGCCCCTCCCGAGGTTATTCGGGCTGCGTATAAATCACTATCACAGAAGTATCATCCGGACAAGAATCCTGGCAATGCCGATGCTGCTCGGATTGCTGCGATCATTAACACGGCTTACGAGATATTGTCTGATCCAGATAAGCGTCGGAAACATGATCTATGGATAGCAGAGCAGGAATTGTTGGCGTCACAAATAAAAGAGGTAACTGCCCGGCCTCGGCCAGATAGTCTGTATACAGTCGCCCAACCTGTGGGGGGTAGGCGATATCCAGGGACTTCTCCGTTATCGAATCCTGCTCGACGGCCAGCAGATAAACTCGCTGTTCTTCTCAAAGTAATAATGCATGTGCCCAGAAACTGGCACTTATACGGAGTGGTCGGGTTTTTTATATGGATATTGGTGTACGACAAATCAAGTCTGCAATTGCCAGAAATAAAACCGTATCAATCTGATCCAAGAGGAGAACATCCGTTTGACAGTCGAACGGCTTCGTCAAGATCAGGCAACCCTGCATATACTAGGCCTCCTGCCGCTCCAAACGGTCAGCAATGGCCCAGTATGGCGGATTATGTGGAAGGATATCAACAATTACATACAGGCGGGCTTTCTAGCGTAACTGTTGATAATTCGAGAAATGACTCAGATGTGTTCGTTAAGCTGGTCTCTTTAGATGGCGCTACAGCCTATCCAGTCCGTCAGTTTTACATTCCGGCTTTCAGAACCTTTACCTTGAATAACGTAACGGCAGGGAGCTACGATGTCCGTTACCGCGATCTTACCAATGGCCGTCTTTCTCGCTCAGAGGCCTTTAATCTTAGAGAAATGCCAACTTCCAATGGCACACAGTACAGTAATATAACCATGACGCTGTACAAAGTTCAAAATGGAAACATGCAGACCTATGGGATTTCGGAAGCGGAATTTTAACCGAAAATCAGGCTCTCGTAGGATGGCGAGAGGATTTCATCCCATTGAATCTATCCCCTGGCAAGGCAATAGATCCCCTCTGAGTCAAGCCACTGTAGTTTGTCGGCATGCTCGGAGAGCCACAAGCGCAGGGCCGCTTGCTCCGGCGAGCCGGCGATCCAACGCGCGATATCTGTCAGTTCGGAAGGCAGCGGCAATGCTGATTCGAGCGCTTGCAGCGGCGCGATTACGCAATAGCCCGCGCCGTGGTC
The DNA here is from genome assembly GCA_012026715.1 of Methylococcaceae bacterium. Lineage (GTDB taxonomy): Bacteria > Pseudomonadota > Gammaproteobacteria > Methylococcales > Methylococcaceae > VEPB01. Next base: position 9,738 of record VEPB01000339.1, read on the forward strand.
CGTCTTGAAGGCCTCTATGGGAAACAGATCAACAATGACCTGTGCTGCGGCGATTTCACCAGTTAGCAAGCGGCCGGCCGCCAAAAGTGAAACAAAGATCGGGTCGGTCTCAAACGCCCAACGTGAAGATAGATCGGATAGATAGGCAATATAAGCCGCAAACACATCGGAGTCGTGACTCGGATCGAAATAGCCAGGCGCCTTGGGGCTGTTACCTCCGAGGCAATCCAGCAAACGGAGGCGTTGCCATCCGAGCGGCGCAAGAAATTCGGCCCTGTCCATATCGCCTACCGGCCGGGCGTTAGTAACCCGTACTGATCGACCACAAGCGGCGCGATTTTGTTTGCGGGAATCACATTTACAACGCCGCCGGGTGGGACTTGATCAAGGATGATGAATTCATTTTCAAGATGCAGTCCTTGCCAGCCTTGTGGTTCGATCGCGATGACTCGCGGCACACGTATGACGTACACCACTGCATCGTCGGCGCTCGCTCCGAAGTTTGCGGCAATACCGGGTATGCGGGACGTCGGAATGCCCGCGGCACCGAGCGGTTGCAGACCTAATCCGGGAGGCGCTGAGGAGGGAGGAATTGGTTGGTTATGATAACGCGCTGTGAAACCGGCGATCTCACTGTATTCAAGCCCGATCGATCGAAGCTGGGCGACCAGCGCCTCGGACGCGGCAACCCCATCTGTACGTGCCAGGGGACTCAGAATCCGATCGGTGGCGACTTCTTGTCCACGATAAAGCACGATAACGCCGCGCCGGTTCAGCCACCACTGAGAAACGCGTCCTCCCAGGCCTCGTGTCATAAGGATTTTCTGCGCTTCGACAGCATTTAGCGGGGCTTTCGCCGCCTGTTCGGCCAAAATGGAGGTCAGGCGAATATCTGACTCGGTCAAGCCATAGGTTGCCAGACGATCAAAGCCGTAGGAACCGACTTTGCCGATTAACCGGATGCCCCCAGGGACCACGAATCCGATGATCGCTCCGGTCGAGGCATCGAATAGATACATCAACGGGCTCGATGCTTGATTGTGCGATACGTCGTCTACGGCCCGCAGACTCACGTTGGTAACTGATCCGGCTAGTGCGGTCCGGCCTAAGAATCCTAGCCCCAGCCGGCCGCCGAGACTCATGGCCCCGCCCGGCACGACAAAGATGCAAAGGGCTTCTGCAACGATCTGCCCGATGGATGGGCTAGGGAAAGTCTTGTCTTTTGGGCCGGGAGCATTGGCAACCCCCGGGCGAAGCAGGACATAGAGTCCAGCGCCGATGGCTACGAACCAGACAAACGGATAGGCGCGCAACCGATGTGCGCAATATCGAACGGCTCTGGCGATGGGAAGACTGCCGATCGAACATGCCTCCAGTTCAAGAAGTTCTTCGGCAGCGTACTCGCTAGTCACGAGCCCGAGCTGAACTTGCGCCAGATGCACAAGCTCATGTCTCAAGATGAGTTGAAGGTCGTGATCGGAGTGATCACCCAAAAAGATCCGATTGCCGCAGGTAAAAGCGGGGACTGAGAGCGCTCGCGCTGCTCGGCGGGCGGCTACGTCGTCGTGGACCCAAAATTGTCCAGGAAGCTGGGGTTCCAGGTCGGCAATCCACCGACTCGTATCATGAGATAGGAATAGGCGCCCATCCTGTCCGTGTGACTGAGCCAACAAATTCTCGACGGTCTGTCCGATTTCCATTGATGCTCCTCCAATAAAGACTGGCCAAGTTGGCCTCACAAAAATCCTAGAGTTCGTTTCTGCCAGAGGGGTGTGGGTTTAGAGAGGAACAGGGTCTGGCAGACCGACATCCTAAATCCACAATAAATTCATGGCAATATCAAGGCCAGACGAGCCTCGGAAAGCTTTCTTGGCCCCGTTCCCGCTACTTTGCCTATGCCGATCTAAATGGATGTTGCGGTGTTGTATGCGTCGTAATGAAGATGTTTTCACAGCCGCAGCCCTGGTGACCCAGCACCAGATGGTGCTGAGATATCAGCAATTTCTCCACTCGCCAGCGGATCGTTCCGGTTTCTCCTGGCGTCGCAACTTCCGGTTTCACAAGGACTGATCGACCAAGTTTAATTAGAATCGACGCCCAGCCTATGTGGGTATGAAATTCGCATTGCCTCTGTGCGCTCCATTTCATAACACGACCCAGAGGGCTCCATGCGTAGATCGATTTACCCCCTTGGCCTTGCCGTGGCGGCGGCCTTTTCCGGCTGCTCCCATACGCCTTTGCACACTGCTTCTCACGCGCTTAAGGCGCACGACACCCACTCCATCGAATTCGCCGGCAGCGGCCGCTGGTATCAGTTCGGCCAGGCGCCGAATCCGTCGCTGGCTTGGCCGCCCTTCAACCTGAGCAGCTACACCGCGGATATCAATTACGACAGTGCCAGCGCCAAGGTGCAGATCGTCCGCAAGCAAATCATCGAGCCCGGCCGCAACCGGCCGTTGCCGGTCGAACAGAAGCCGGAGCAATACGTCGCCGGAACCTCCGCCTGGAACGTCGCCGTGCCCAACAACACGCCGCCGGGAACTGCTGCAGTCGCCACCTGGCAGCCGGCGGCCGTCGAGGAAAGGTCCGCCGAGATCATTGCCACGCCCCAGGGGTTCGTCAAAGCGGCCCGCGCCAACAAGGAGACCCGCAAGGTGTCCGAGGACGGCAAGCAGGTCAGCTTCACGGTTGGCGGCAAGTATCGGTATGAGGGCAGCTTCAATGACCAGGGTCAGTTAGCCTCGGTGAAGACCTGGATCGACAGTCCGGTGTTGGGTGATACCCTGGTGGAAACCAAGTTCTCCGATTATCGGGATTTCGGTAGCGTGCAGTTTCCCGCCCATATTGAGCGCAGCCAGGGCGGCTATCCGGTGCTGGATTTGAACGTCGCTTCGGTCAAGCTCAACCCGGCCGTCGAGATCGCGGTTCCGCAGGAACTGGCCAGCACCCCGGCCGCCGCGGTCACGGTCAAGAGCGAGAAGCTGGCCGATGGGGTCTACTACCTCACCGGCGGCACCCACCACAGTGTCGCCATCGAACAGAAGGACCACGTGGTGCTGGTGGAAGCACCCCTCAACGAGGAACGCTCGGTGGCGCTGATCGCCAAGATCAGGGAAATCATCCCCGGCAAACCCATCAAGTACGTGGTGAACTCCCACGCCCACTTCGATCATTCCGGTGGCCTGCGCACCTTCGTCGATGCCGGCGCCACCATCGTGACCGAGCTGGCCAACAAGGATTACTACGAGCAGATCTGGGCTAATCCCCACACACTGAGTCCGGACCGTCTGGAACAATCCAAAAAATCCGCAGCATTCCTGCCCTTCACCGGCAAACAGGTCCTGTCCGATGGCAAGCGCTCCATCGAAATCCATTCCATCTCCGGCAACAGCCACAACGACGCGTTCGACCTGGTGTATCTGCCGGCGGAGAAGCTGGTGATCGAAGCCGATGCGTACACCCCGTTACCGCCGGGGTCGCCGGCGCCGACCTCGATCAATCCCTATTCGGTCAACCTGTACGACAACATCCATCGGCTCGGGTTGAATGCCGAACGTATCGTCGGACTGCATGGCCGGGCGGTTCCGGTGGCGGAATTGCGGACGGCGATCGGATTGCCGAAGGATGAAGAGCCCAAGGCAAGGAAGGGCAAGTGGAAGTCACACAAGACGAAAGCCGTTGGGTAGTTTGACGGGACCGGTGGTTTGAGCGGAAACCGCATTGAGGGGGCGGCAGCGCTTTTGGCAATGCCGTTCCATGAAAGTCGCGACGACCTTCGTGGTCTCCCTCTCCCTTTGGGAGAGGGGGTTAATCGCCGGTTTCCGCCTGCCGTCGGTCAATATCCTTGAGTTGAAGGGCAGGATGCCCGTCCGGAGAGGGTCCGGAGGGCTTCCGGGGTTACCCGGGAGCCCCAGGGATGACCATCGATTTCGATCATGCGGCCGAGGATGGGCCGTTGTCTCGGGGCATGCGCCGGCCTAAAGTGAGGGAAGAAACCGGTTTCACGCACCCTTACCGAATTCCGAATTCATGAGCAAGTACACCCTGACGGTTAACGGCAAAACCCGCACCGTGGATGTTGCCCCGGACACGCCGCTGTTGTGGGTGTTGCGGGACGCGCTGGATCTGGTGGGCACCAAATACGGTTGCGGCGTCGGCCAGTGCGGGGCCTGCACCGTGCATCTCAACGGACAGCCTACCCGGTCCTGCATCACCCCGATCTCCGAAGTGGGGCGGCAAGCCGTCACTACCATCGAGGGGCTCGACCCCAAGGGCGGACATCCCCTGCAGCGGGCCTGGCAGGAACTGGATGTGCCCCAGTGCGGCTATTGCCAGGCGGGCCAGATCATGACCGCCGCGGCGCTGCTCAAATCCAAGCCCGATCCGACCGATGCGGACATCG
>VEPB01000082.1 GCA_012026715.1 Methylococcaceae bacterium
CGTCAGTGGGGTGGAGTGGGCCAAGCGGCTGAAGAAGGATGAGTTGTACCAGGACCTGCCGGTGCTGATGCTCACTGCTCGGGGCGAGGTCGAGGACAAACTGCGGGCGTTCAACGTCGGTGCCGACGACTACGTGACCAAGCCGTTTTCACCGCGGGAACTCATCGCCCGTATCCAGGCCATCCTCAGGCGCTCCGGCAAGCTCGGCAAGGCGGCCAAGATCACCGCCGGACCGCTAAGCCTGGACCCGACGGAACATCGGGTGACGCTGTCGGGTTCCGAAGTGGCCATCAGTCCGACCGAATACCGTTTGCTGGAATTCTTTTTGACCCATCCGGGCAAGGTCTACAGTCGGACCCAGTTGCTCGATCAGGTGTGGGGCCGAAGCACCTACATCGAGGAGCGCACGGTCGATGTCCACATCCGTCGTTTGCGGAAAATCCTGGGCGAATACCGCTGCGAGGATTTGATCCAGACCGTCAGGGGATTTGGCTATCGATTTTCCACCGCCGAATGAGCGGTCAGTCTGGCGGTGAGGTAAGCCATGGTTCTGCTTGAAGCCCCCTCACCCTAGACCTCTCCCTGAGGGAGAGGGGACGAAGAACTCGGCATTGATTGCATCGGCCGCGTATCTACTCACAACCACCGCGGCAGCAGAATGAATCCCCAGGTCGCGGCGGCCAGCACCAGGGCTGTCAGTACCGCGGCAGATCCCACGTCCTTGGCGCGTCCCGACAGTTCGTGCCGCTCGAAGCTGATGCGGTCCACCACGATCTCGATGCCGGTGTTGAGCAGTTCGACGATGAGGACCACCAGGATGCTTCCCACCAGCAGCACCTTCTCGATGCCGCCGTTTCCCAGCCACAGCCCCAGCGGACCGCCGCCCGCGAGCAGGTAGATTTCCTGGCGGAAGGCTTCTTCGTGGATCCAGGTGGCGCGGTAGCCTTTGCACGAGTTGACGAACGCGGCGACGATGCGGGCGGGGCCCTTGAGGTTCTGTCCGGCCATTGGGTTTTAGTTTGGGTTGCTAACAGCGAAGAAACCGATGTAAGTGATCGATCTCCCTCACCCGAGCCCTTATCCGAAAGGAAAAGGGACGTTGCATGATCCTTCGAGGTGACAGGCGCGATCAGGCGGGAGTGCGGACGGTCTTGGCCCAGATGCTGTCGATCCACTGGGTGTCGACGCGGAAATCGCCCCGCAACAGCCAGTCGACCACTTCCTGGGCCACGTCGGGGAATCTTACCTGGACCGGATGGCTGGTTTCCAGCCAGGTTTCTATCGCTGCCCCGTCGAGGTTGTTCATCACTTCGCCCAGTTGCAGCAGTTCCAAGGCGAGGGCGTTGGATGCCTGTTCCATCTGGCCGTGCAGCGGCTTGACCAGCAGCTTCTTGCCCGTCAGCAAGGCTTCGCTGCTCAGCTCGAAGCCGGAATTGCAGATCACCCCGGCGGCGTCGGCGAAATCCTGACGGAAGCCGTTGCGCGACAGCTGTCGCAGGTGGATGTGGTCGCAGCGCTGTTCCGGCCGGTCCGGCATGGTCGGGCTGTAGACGTAGAACTGCCGGTGATGGAAGCGCTTCAACAGTTGGATGACCTGATGGACGTCCTCGAAGGGCAGGTAAACCACGATCTTGTCGGGTTGTTGCGGGATTCCCTCAGGCTCGGATTCGATGATGGGCGGCAGGATGGGAAGATGAAAGTGGTGCCAGTGCACGCCCAGGCCGACGCTGACCGGGGCGAAGTAGCGCAGCACCTGCTCGCCGAGAAAGTCGCGGCCGGCTTTGGGAATGTCGTAGTTGAAAGCGTACTGGTGGCCGATGCCGATGGTCTTGATTCCCTGCAACCGCGCGGCCCAGGCGGTGACCGGCTCGAAATCGCAGATGACTGCGTCGTAGCCGCTCAAGTCCAGGGCACGGATGTCTTTTAGAAACCGCAGCGAGTGGGTCTCAAGGGCGGTCTTCAGGTATTGCACGCGGCCGGCGCGGGTGGCGAAGGTCAGGCCCCGGCGCCACTGGTAATCGCCGAACACCTCCATTTCGAACAGGTCTTTCCAGGGGCGTCCGCTGAACAAATAATCGACGGAGATGCCCGCCGCTTGCAGTTTGGGCGCCATGGCGCGGGCGCGGGTAATGTGACCGTTGCCGGTCGCCTGTACGCCGTAGAAGATTTTCACGTGGAATGAATCTCGCGAGGAAATTTGCGGGTTGCAGCAGGCCGTGCGAGGCGCGGGATCTGGTTCGAGGCACGGAAGGAGTCGCATGTCCCTATCAGGCGGCAAGTTTAGGGTCGGCAGATGACAGTTCCGTGACTCGTCGGCGATGGTTGTCGGTCGAAGGGTGCCGGCCCCTGTGCCCGCGCGACCCCGGTCTTGCGGGAATCGCCGAATCCGTCAGCGCATTTCTTAGCCGAAATCCAGCGGATCCACCTCCAGCGCCCAGCGGCATTGCCGCGCCTCCGGCCAGCCGTCGATTTCTTCCACCAGCAGCTTCAGCGCTCGTTGCAGGGGAGGGCGCTGATCAGCTTGCAGCAACAACTGGAACCGGTGGCGTCCGGCCTTGCGCTGCAACGGCGCCGGCGCCGGGCCGAACACCGCGAGGGCGGCGTCGTTCGAACAGCGCTCGGCCAGTCGCTCCAACAGCCGGCGGGCGGCTTCCGGCTGGCCGGCTTCGGCCCGCCACAGGGCTTGGTAACCATAGGGCGGCAGCCCCGCGGCACGGCGTTCGGCCAGTGCCGCTTCGGCAAATTCGCCGTAGCCGTGATTGATCAGAGTGGTCAGCAGAGGGTGGTCGGGATGGCGGGTTTGCAGAATCACCGTTCCGGGCAACTGTTCCCGGCCGGCTCGGCCTGCCACCTGCATGATCAGTTGGGCGGTGCGTTCGCTGCCGCGGAAATCGGTGCTGAATAGGCCGGCATCCACGTCGAGGAGAGCGGCCAGGGTCACCGCGGGAAAATGGTGGCCTTTGGCCAGCATCTGGGTGCCCAGCAGGATGCGGGTACGGCCGCTGCGGGCATCCTCCAGCATCTGCTCCAGGCTGCCCTTGCGGCGGGTGTTGTCGCGGTCGATCCGGGCCAACGGCACGTCCGGGAAACGCTTGGCCAGGGCCCGCTCGATGCGCTCGGTCCCGAGTCCCAAGGGTCTCAGGTCGTCGCTGCCGCAGGCCGGGCAATCGCTCGGCTGGGGTTGTTCGTGGCCGCAGTGATGACAACGCAACCGGCGTTCCTTCAGGTGGATCACCAGGTTGGCGTCGCACCGCCGGCAGGTTGCGATCCAGCCGCAGCCATGGCAGGTGAGGGTGGGGGCGTAGCCGCGTCGGTTGAGGAACAGCAGCACTTGCTCGCCCCGCTCCAGGGTGGTTGCCATCGCGTCCAGCAGCGGCGGCGACAGGCCTTCGTCCAGCCGCTGCGCCCGCAGGTCGACCACCCGGAAGCGCGGCGCGGTCGCACCGCCGGCCCGTTGCGGCAGATGCAGGCGGGCGTATTGGCGGCGGGCGACGTTGGCCAGGCTTTCCAGGGACGGGGTGGCGGAGCCGAGCATCACGGGAATCGCCAGCTCGCGCGCCCGCATCACCGCTACGTCGCGGGCACTGTAGCGGAATCCTTCCTGCTGTTTGAACGACAGATCGTGTTCTTCGTCGACGATGATGACGCCGGGTTGGGCGAGGGGGGCGAACACCGCCGAACGGGTGCCCAGCAGCACCCGCGCCTCGCCGCGCTGCATCGCCAACCAGGCCTGCAGCCGTTCGGATTCGCTCAGGCCGGAATGAAACAGCGCGATGGGAATTTGCAGACGCTGGCGGAAACGCTGGCCCAGCTGCGGCGTGAGGCTGATTTCGGGCAGCAGCAGCAAGGCTTGGCGGCCCGCTGCCAGTACCGTCTCCACCACCTGCAGATAGACCTCGGTCTTGCCGCTGCCGGTAACGCCTTCGAGCAGAAAGCTGCGATGGCTGCCCAGCGCTGCAGTGACAGTGTCCACCGCACGCCGCTGGTCGCCGTTGAGGTCAGGGCGCCAGTCGGGTGGCGACAACACCGGGTCGATGGCCCTTGCGCCGCTAACCAGTTCCAGCCAGCCTTTGCCGATCAGGGCCCGTGCCGGCGGCCGCCAATCCCAGTCGAGAGCGGTCAGTTCGGCTTCGGCGATGCCTTCCGGGTGTTGTTGCGCCCATTGCAGCAACAGGGCCTGACGCGGCGCCCGGGCGAGTTCCTGTGGCGCGATCTGGAGTCCAGCGACGGTCGTTTTCAGCCGCCGGACTTGCGATCGCTCGGCCTCCCCACCCTGCCGCAGCAGAACCGGGAAGGCCGCCGCACACACTTCCCCCACCGGGTGGCGATAGTAGCCTGCCGCCCACAGCAGAGTCTTCCAGTCCGCGGGGGGGAGCAGCGGCTCCCGGTCCAGGATGGCCAAGGCGCGTTTCAGGCGGTTGCGTTCGATGTCGGTTCGATCGCTGACCGCCAGCAGATAGCCTACCGTCCTGGTTCGGCCGAACGGCACCAGCACCCGCAC
>VEPB01000272.1 GCA_012026715.1 Methylococcaceae bacterium
GGGAAGGACGGCGAGAAGGTCAATGTTGTTGTCATAGCGACACCGAACAACTCTTGATACCATGCCGCCATGCCCAACCCATCCTCGATCGCCGATGATCGCGAACAGCAGCTGAACCAGGCGCTGGAAGCGCTTTATTTCGCCTTTCGGGCGGTGGTGGCGAAGCCGGACGCCCATCTTGCAGACCTCGGCCTGGCGCGGGTGCATCATCGCATCCTGTATTTTTTGCGGCACCGTCCCGCGTGCTGCATCACCGATCTGTTGCGCATCCTCGGTGTCAGCAAGCAGTACCTGAACCGTCCCCTCAAGGAATTGCTCGACCTGGAACTGATCCAGGTGGAAGGCGATGCCCGCGACAAGCGGGTCAAGCGCCTGCTCCTGACCGACCGGGGCCGGCAACTGGAGCAGGAACTGTCCGGGGAACAACGCAGCCGGTTCGAGCGGGTATTCGCCCAGGCCGGAGCCGAGGCGGAGAGCGCCTGGCATCGGGTCATGGCCCTGCTGGCTGATCCGGAATTCGATTGAGAAATCGCCCCCGCCGGCGATCGATTCTAAAACACCAGCGTGGCATTCGCTCCCAGGGTGAATTGATGATCGTCCCTGCCGGTGGCGATCACCCTGCCCCGACCGTCGGCCCAATCGTTGCGGCCCTCGAGCCTGAGCATCAACCAGGATTCCGGCTTCCAATTCAGTCCCAAGGTCAATCCGTAGTAGCTGGCGGCAATCGGCGCTAGCCGGATACCCGCGTCATCCCGGAACCACTCGCCCCGCAATCCCAATGCAAGATTCCCGGCGAGGTCGACCGTCAGGGTTTGCTGGACACCGTACCAATGGGCGGTTTCCCTGCCTGCGCTGCGCTCCTGGTAGCCATGGTCATATTGCATGACGCAATGCAGCCCCTCTGTCAGCGCCTGATTCAACACCAGGCTGGCAATGAACCGTTGGCGCCCATCGCGGGGATTGGCGGCACCGGTGGTCGCCGCCGCCGAGACCGCTGTGCCCGCCGAGTCGCTGATCCAGCTGAGGCCGCCGAGGAAATTCCAGTTTTCCAAGTGCTTGTCGACATTATCCGCACCGCCGTATGGCCCGGTCACGGCTCCAGCGGAGAGCGTCAGGTTATCGTTGACTGGATAGATCGCGAGTGCGCCGCTATGGGTGAAGGGCTCCCCATACTGCATCAGGTAGCCATGTGAATAGAAGAAATTGGCCGGCGCCTGCACCGATTCCTGCCCCAACAGGGTATAGAAATGTCCCAGCTTGACGGTGGCTCCGCGCAACAGTGGAGTCGCCAGTTCCAGATAAGCCTGGGGGATCGCCAGATGATAAAACCGCAGGTCATCGGCGCCGACCAGACGGGTATCCCAATGTCCCGCGGCCTGGGTGAAGCGGCTGTCGCTGCCCCAAAGCACGTCGATCCGGCCGCCGACGTCCCAGCGTTTAGCCTCCTTGTTTACCGCCCGCTCCAGGTACACATAGAGCTGATTGAGCTGGAGTTCGCCGCTACGATCGTTGAACGTGACCGGGCCGTTGCTGCGGTCATTTGGGTTGTGGCTGTTGTAGGTGATACCCGTGGACAGCCAACCGCCTACCGCAACCCCCACGGCTGCGAGGCCGGGCACATCGGTTAAACTGCGGCCGGTCAGGCTTTGGTAAAGCCCGCCGGCGGCCCCCTCCCCCGCCCAGGCCGGCACCAGCGCCATCCATCCGACCAGGATCAGCAATCTCGACAAGGGGGGCATGGTCGACCTCATTCTGCCGCAAGTACGCGCCTGCACCAGAATGCAAATTTGGGACCTTGCCTACCGACATGGTTTTTCAGTGCGTTAGGAACCAGCCCGGATCGACACGTTCGAGACACGCACCAAACTTGGGCGATCCCGGCCAAGCAACCGCCTCAGTCACCCTCGCACAGTTTCTCGGCCCGTTCGTTTTCCGGACCGACCGTGCCCTGAAGCTCCACCCGCCAGCGGTAGCGCAGCTCCATGCCCTTGTTGACCAACACCGCCCGCTCGACGTCGACATAGCCGTTTCCCGGAAAGCTGCGCCAACCCAGATCACGCTGGGAATGGCTCTTGATCGTGCGGTCCAGAACTTGGGCCACCGTCAGGCCACCGCTGCAGGGCTGTTGTTCAATCCGGCGCAAGGCCTCCTCATCTGCCGATAGACCCCACGACCGCGCTCCCGGAATTGCCAATACCCCCAGCAAGGCGGCGAGCCGGGCCATCCCCCGGAACCTGCCGCTAGAGGTTATAGCCCTGCTCATTGTGAAGCGCGATATCGAGACCTTCGGTTTCTTCCGCCGGGCTGACCCGAAGCCCCAGAACCTTGTTCAGGATCCACA
>VEPB01000054.1 GCA_012026715.1 Methylococcaceae bacterium
AAAATGACGTGATCGAATCCGCGGGTCCTGGCGGGATCGCCGATGAGGCCGGAGAACTCGTCGAAGGCAGCGATTTCCACGGTGCAGGCTCCGGAAAACTGCTCCTCCATGCTGGCGATGGCCGCATCGGGCAAGATGCCGCGATAGGGGGCGACCATGCGCTCCCGGTATTCGCGGGCCGACGCCTCCGGATCGATGTTGAGGGCCGACAGGCCGGAGACTTGGGGAATGGGGCGCGGCACCGATCCCAGCGCGACGCCCAAGACCTCGTCGAGATTGGATGCAGGATCGGTGCTGACGATGAGCACGCGGTTGCCCGCGTCGGCCAGAGCGATGCCGGTGGCGCAGGACAGCGAGGTCTTGCCGACCCCGCCCTTGCCGGTGAAGAACAGGTAGCGGGTATCGACCCGCGGCAGTGTCATGGCTGGACGACCTTCAGCAACAGCCGCTGCCGGGCTTGCAGCAAGACTCCGCGACCACCGGAATCTCCAGTTGCGGCTTGCCGGACTTGGAGGGGAGTTCCAGCTTCTGGGCCAGCTGGACGCGGGACAGGTACACGCCGGTGGACACGATGCGGCCGTCGACCACCACGATGGGCAGCCGGTCCATGCCCGCCTCCATTTCCTTCACCACCGCCGGGTTCGCGGCGAAGGCCTGGGGTTGCTGGGACAGGTTGTAGCGGACCACGTCCACCCCCTCCTGTCCCAGCCACTGCAGGTCGGCAGCGAACTGCACCAGGACGGGGTCGACATCGACGCCACAAACCCCGGTGGAACAACACATGGCCGGTTCGTAAATTTCAAGCTTCTTCATCGAAGTCTCCGAATTGCCTAAGGGGTCACGTTGGAAATCGTGTGGGTTGGTGAGATTGTCGCAGTTTCAATGGGTTGGATTTTTCCATGGCGGTCGCAGTGGCTAAGCCACCGCAGGGATTCCAAATCTGGGCTGCATCCCGAGGACACCTAGGAAAGCCCTGAATAAATCCATCCTGGATTTCTCAGCGCCCGTGACCGGATAACGCGGTTTCCCGGTCACTCACAAAATCAGTAGCTTACAGCCACCGATTTTGACGGTGCTTCCCTGCACCGTGGGAACCGCTGAAAAAATCAGCGCTTCCCTAGAAAGCCCGGAGATCGCTCCCCGGTCTTCATGTTGACTATGGTCCGGTCGCCGTCTCATCGACGCAGCATTCCACCCCGGTGGCTGGCAGGCACGGCGTGCCGCCGCAGCAGTTTTCCGTCAGAAAGCCGAGCAATTCGTTCATGGTCCCGAAGTGGGCCGAGTAGATCACGAAGCGGCTCTCCTGCCGAGACGAAACCAGCCCGGCATGGGTCAGTTCCTTCATGTGGAATGACAGCGATGACGGCGCGATGCCTAGCGCTTCGCCGATCCTGCCGGCTGCCAGCCCATCGGGACCGGCTTGGACCAGCAGCCGGAAGATGGCGAGGCGGGATTCCTGGGCCAACGCGGCCAGGGCGGAGACGGCGTTCTTGGTTTCCATGCTTCAATTATTGTTGAAATATTGGATCTATGCAAGCGCTGCGTTCCTCTCCGCACAAATACGCGCTTCTTTCTTGGTAACGGCATTGCCCCGCCGGCTAGGCCTAGGCCGGCGAGTCTCTTCAGCCGGATCCGCTGCCGACCCCAAGCCTTGTATTCGTCGGTCGTTGCGTTGGAATCGCGATCCCGGAACGGACTGGGCAGGAGTGGAATCACGGTTGGGCGATGACAACGGTGATTGAGTCGGGAAATGCCATGCGGAAGGTTCTGTCGGGGACACGGAGAGAGGGTTCGTCATCCTGGCTGCATTTATGGCCGTCAAAAAAGTCAAGTACGCAAATTGACGCAGGCCTGGGTCCGGGAGTATGTTAAATCCCGCACCCAAACAAGAACGATCCGCTTCCAAGCGGACCCGGATTCATCACTATTCGAAGAGGGTTATCAGATGGCGCGGCGTATTTCCCGAGACTGCGATGACCACACGGTTGGGCTGAGGTTTCACAACTGTTCGACGCGCATGCCCATTGCCACGGTCAGTTTCCTGGAGCTGCAGCGGTTGTTCGACGTGTTCGACCGTTCCCTGTACCGATGTCCCGAATGCCGCTGGTCGGGGCGAGGCCGCGAATTGGCCGCCATGGAGCAGGATAGCGCCGATTCCTACGCATTCCACAGCGATGCCGAAACCTGGTACGCCTGTCCCCGCTGCGAGTGCGAAATTCCCATCGATCGGCCGTTGATGCAACTGGTCGAGTCCGGCCAGGGCACTGAACAGCAAGCCCCGGTTGTCGAACCCGGAGGGCGGGTGGTCAAGCTGGTGGTGGTTTGAAGGGGGCGGTCGGTGAAATCGATCCGCGTGAGTTGGGGGGGAGCCTTTTTACCGGTTGCGGGCTCGGTTCCCCCTGATGGCAGGGGCTCAGCCAACTTCCCGGCGGGGGGCGGCGGCGATCCCCGCCCGCGCCGCCCGCGACCCCGGGACTGGAGTCCCCGGGGCCGGACGGCGTCGGCGCGGCCTTGGTTCAGCCCAGCAACTTGCGGCGCAGCAGCAGCAAGGCTGATCCGAACAGGTAGAGGGCTCCCGGCACCGGCACGTTGGTGTGCTGGATGGCTGAAGCGGTCTTGAAGTCCACGCTGCTGCCGAGGAAGTTGAAGGTCTTCACCCCGCCCAGGAACACGAAGCTGAAAGGATCAGCCCACGGTGTGAGGGCTCCGCTGGCATTGACCCACTTGAACGCAATGGCGTCATCGGCGGTGCTGGCGGTGGTTTCGCCGAACAGGTCGAATCCGGTCAGGGTCGCCGTGAACAGATTCCGGTTGGCGGTTGATCGGGTTAGGGCATCATAGAGAGCCCGGTCGGAGTTCCTCAGCCAGGCGAGGTCTGCCGCTGAACCGGTGATGCCAGTGCCGTTGACGGAAACGGTGTTGCTGCAGCTGCCAGGACTCTTGCAGCCGTTGCCTGGAGTCGCCAAGCCGGCCTTGGTTCCTATCGTGGTGCCGCGGAAATTCAGGTCCCAAATGCCCGCCTTGACGGTGAAGGCGTGGGTGCCGTCGGCCCACCAGGTGAGGGTTTTGGTGGCGCCGTTCATATCCACGTTGGAGGCCTTGTTGCTGGCTTCCAGGGTGTAGGTTCCGACACCGCTCCGCGAGGTCTGCTTGGTGCCCCTGAAATAGGCCCCGCTTTCGAACGGGTAGATGTCGTCGAGTTCGAACCGCCCCAAGCTGGAACTGGTCGGAATGGGGATCTGGGATGAGCTGTACTGGGCGGCCTGCGCGGTGGAGCCGGCTGCCAGCAGGGCTGCCAGCAGGTACCCGGTGCGCTTTTGCTTGTTGGTGATCATGGATCGTCCTTCGTATCGGTTGGTGGATCAAACAACGTGATGCTGGGCCGCACCTTCCGGGAGCCGCCAGCGTTTGATACCGGAGCGAGGGAATCCGGGCGAACGCGGGGCTTCCATCGCCCCGCCAAATCGATTTCGGGTATCGCCGTAACTTTGACCGATGGCATGGCCTCACGGCCCGACAAGTCGCTTTAGCCGGTGCCGATTGCCGTGAATCAGCGCGACCGATGCTTGCGGTCGTGGCATTGGCGCTCTTCCAGGCCAGCGGTGGCCACCGCAGCCCGCGCCGCCACGCCGGTGTCGGCGAAATCGGTAAAGAGCCCGTCCACCCCCAGTTCGAAGTAATAGGCCATTTCCGTCACCGGATCGGTGAAGCCGTAGCCGCTGGAGTCGTTGCGGAAGGTCCAGGTGTGGACCAGCAGTCCCTTGTCGTGGGCCCTTTCGATCACCCCGGTGCTACCGTCGACCCGGCGGTCGTTGAGGGTCAGCCTGCCGTCGCCGTTGCGGTCGATGCCGTCGTCGACGGTCTTCACCAGATAGGGTTTCCAGGGTCCGATGGCGTCCGCATAGCTCTTGACGAATTCCAGGCCGGGTTCGGTCAGCAGGTCGGCGAAGCTGCGCGGATCGCCCGAGACCACGAAGTCGTAGGGCTGCTTGTAGGGTGCGACCAGGGACAGTGAGCCGTCGGCGTTGACGTCGTCGGCATCCACGAGCTGGACCAGCTTGATGTCCGTCTTCTTGTTGAGATAGCGCAAGTTCGCCACCTCAAAGGACTGGATGAAAACCGGCGCACATTCGCTGTTGCCGTAAGCCTGGTGCAGCTTCTTGAGCAGCTTGTTCTCGAAAACGTGGTTGCCGAACAAGCCGGCGTGGAAGGTGGAATGTTTGAGTTCCGGATAAATGCCGATGGTGCGGCCGGTCTCTTCGCTCTTCTGCTTGGCCAGGGCGATGACCTCGTCCAGCGTCGGAACTTCGTACAGCCCGTCATAGGCCGTGTTGCCCGGCCGCAGCGTCGGCAGCCGTTCCTTGGCGCGCAGGCTCTTGATCTCGGCCAGGGTGAAGTCGGAGGCGAACCAGTCGGTGACTTCGACGCCATCCACCGAGCGGGTGGTCTTGCGGCCGGCAAATTCCGGGTGGGTCGCGACGTCGGTGGTACCGCCGATCATCGGTTCATGGCGGGCGATCAGCTGGCCGTCCTTGGTCATCACCAAGTCAGGTTCGATGTAGTCGGCGCCCATCTCGATGGCCAGCGCATAGCCGGCCAGGGTGTGCTCCGGGCGGTAGCCGGCGGCGCCCCGGTGGCCGATGACGATGGGGCTGGCTTGGTGGTCGTTGGGCATGTCGGCGCCGGCAGGCAGGCTGAAAGCCGCCAGGATAGCCGTTGCCATGAGGGTTTGCTTGCGGGTCGTGCGCTTCATGAGTCTGCTCTTCGTGTGGTGGGTTAGGCGCGCCTTGGGATGCTCTTCCGGTTGGGGAAGGACTTCGGGCCCGCCGTAACCCATCGATGGTGATTGGTTTGTTTGGAACAGTGGCTTACGACGCGCGCCGGTGCCCCCCAATTCGGAAGGCCGGTTCCGATGCGCGTCCCACCCATCCTGTTCAATCCGCTTGCAGGGTCTTGCTGAACACCGAAACGCCGTTGATGTCCTTCAGGTCCACCGTGAGGGTCTCGTCGTCCCGGTCGATGTTCACCTCGCCGAAGAACTGCAGGCCGGCCGAGGGTGGCAGGTTGACCTGGCCAGGCGCCGGGGCCTTGTAGAACACCACCTGGGGTCCGAAGGTGCCGTCGGTGGTGTTGGGGCCGAAGGAGCCGGCGTTGAGCGGGCCGGCCACAAATTCCCAGAACGGCGCGAAGTCCCTGGTCGCGGCCTTTTCGGGATCGTAGTAGTGAGCGGCGGCGTAATGCACGTCGGCGGTCAGCCAGACGATGTTCTGGATGTGCTGCTTCTTGATGAAGCTCAGCAGCCGAGACGTTTCCAGTTCGCGGCCCTTGGCCGGTCCGTTGTCGCCGTTGGCGACGGCTTCCCAGCGCGGATTGCCCTGGGCGTCGCCGCCGTCGCCGATGTTGAGGCCGATGGGCATGTCGGCAGCGATCACCTTCCACTTGGCCTTGGAAGCCTTCAACTCCTGTTTCAGCCATTCGATTTGAGCGCCGCCCAGGAAGGCGGTTTCAGTGCCCTCGACGGTTTGCAGATTGGCGGTGTTGGGGCCGCGGTAGCTGCGCATGTCGATGACGAATACGTCCAGCAAGGGGCCGTAAGACAGCTTGCGGTAGACCCGCTCCGATTCCTCGGCGCCGTAAGGCCGCAGCGGGGCGTATTCGTGGAAGGCCTGTCCGGCGCGGGCCACCAGCAGGGGCACGTCCTTCACCGTGTAGCGGCTGTCCAGCACCTTGGAGTCGGACCAGTTGTTGACCACTTCGTGGTCATCCCACTGGCCGATCTGCGGCACCTCGGCGTTGAAGCGGCGCAGGTTTTCGTCCAGCAGGTTGTATTTGTAGCGGCCGCGGAACTCGTCCAGGGTCTCGGCCACCTTGGAGACTTCCGGGGTGACGAGATTGGTCCAGATCACCTTGCCGGCGGCGTCCTTTACCTCCGGGAAGATGGGGCCGTCGGAATAGACGTTGTCGCCGCTGTGGATGAAGAATTGCGGCTGCACCTGGCGCATGGTCTCGTACATCTTCATGCCGCCGAAGGCCGGGTTGATGCCCCAGCCTTGGCCGGCGGTATCGCCGCCCCACACGAAGCGGATGTCGTCGCGCTTGCCGATGGTGCGGAAGCGGCCTTCCACCGGCTCGCTCTTGTTGCGGGCGTTGGTCAGGTCCTCGAACCACACCCGCACGTACACATCCTTGCCGTCCGCCAACCCGGCCAGGTCCTGGCGGGCGGTGAAGTCGGTGCCCTCCAGGGCATGGGGGCCCCGCACGATCTTGGAATCGCTGAAATCCGGTTGGTAGGCATATTCCACATACATCCGGGCAGGACGGTCGGAACGGCTCCAGATCACGGCCCGGCCGGGCGCCAGGTCGCCGATCTGGATGCCTTGTTCCATCGCCGGTGCCGAAATTTCGGCGTGTACGGTGGTGCAGGCGCTTAACGCCAGGGCAAGGGACGTCAGCGAACAGGAAAGCGTGCGGCCGCGTTTTGAGGCAGGCATGGGTGTGCTCCGGTTTTCTCATGGGTTGTTGGGTGAGCGAACGATAGGTAGCCAGTGAGTCAGTACGATGGCTGTCCGGTTAAGCTTTGGTGACAGGCTGATGACGGGATGACGGCGGCTTCTTGTAACGATCCTGCAATATGGATGTAACACAATGGCCGGGTAACCAACTTAGGCTTCCCGCATCCACTCCCGATGAAACTTCACAACTGGCTTTCCGCGCTGGTGCTGGCGCTGATGCCCGGCCTCGCCTTGTCCTGGTGGAACGACGACTGGGGATCCCGCAAGCAGATCACCCAGGACGGCAGCGCCACCGGCGCTGACATTCAGGAGACCCTGAGCGACTTTCCACTGCTGGTCCGGCTCCATACCGGCAACTTCGGCTACTTCGCCGAGTTGGGCGAGAACGGCAAGGACTTGCGCTTCATGCTGGACGACAAGACGCCGCTGAAGCACCACGTCGAGAAGGTCGACGCACTCAACGAATTGGGGCTGGCGTGGGTCAAGGTTCCCAAGTATCGGGGCGGGGTCAGCACCGATTCGTTCTGGATGTACTACGGCAACCAGAATGCTCCCGATGGCTCTGACGGCAAGGGGACCTATGACGTCGCCCAGTCGCTGGTGTTTCACTTTGCCGAAGGCGAGGTCCTGCCCAGGGATGCCACCGCCTACGGCAACAACGCCGCCGATTCCAAGGCGACCATCGAGCCGGCCGGCTGGATCGGCGCCGCAGCCCGCTTCAGCGGCAGCAATCACATCAGCGTGCAGGCTGCCCCGCCGTTGCAGGTGACGCCGGAGAGTGGCTGGAGCTTCAGCGCCTGGATCAGGATCGAGGCGGCCCAACCGCCCGGTCTGGTGATGCTGGCCCAAGACAGCCCCAACATGATCGAGCTCGGCATCAACGGCACGGCTTTGACCGGACGCTATCTGGGTCCCAATGCCACCGCGGTGGAGACCACCCCGCCGGCCAATCTGACGGCCGGCAAGTGGCAGCATGTCGCGCTGGTGGTGAGCAAGAACAAGATGGACCTGTACCTCGACGGCCAGCCCGTCGGCACAGTCGCGGTCAATCTGGCGCCGATGAGTCCAGCACTGTTCGTCGGCGGCGCCGAGACCCGGCCGGGCCTGGTGGGCCTGCTGGACGAGGTGCAGGTGGCCAAGACGGCTCGCAGTGCCGATTGGATCAAGCTGTCCTACCGCAGCCAGAGCCCGGATTTCACCGTGGTCAATTTCGGCGAGGACGAATCCAGCGGCAGCGCCGGCGGCCCCAACTACTTCCTCATCATCCTGCAAAGCCTCACGGTGGACGGCTGGGTGGTGATCGCCCTGTGCGGGGTCATGTTCCTGGTCGCCTGCATGGTGATGCTGCTCAAGGGACGCTTATTGTCCCGGGCCAACAAGGAAAACCGCGCTTTTCTGGAGCAGTATCACGGGCTGGCCGGCGATGCCGATCCCACCTCGCTGGATCGGGATGAAACCGAGGAGGAGAAGGAACTGGAAGGTTCCGACGTGCTGTCTGCCATCGTCGGTGACCACGATCACTTCCAGGGCTCGCCCATCTACCACGTCTACCACGCGGGTGTGCAGGAGCTGAAGAAGCGCTTCCGGAACGGCAATGCCGACCGGCCGCTGTCCCAGGAAGGTTTGGAAGTGCTGCGGGCGCGGCTGGATTCGGCGGTGGTGCGGGAAGGCCAGAAGCTCAACCGCAACATGGTGCTGCTCACCATCGCCATCGCCGGCGG